>JAKLJW010000023.1:0-85868 GCA_023150935.1 Candidatus Binatia bacterium
CGTGCCCGGGGCAATCCACGTGCGCGTAGTGCCGGTTTCCCGTCTCGTACTCCACGTGCGCCGTCGCTATCGTGATCCCTCGCGCCTTCTCCTCCGGCGCCTTGTCAATCTGATCGAACGGCGTGAACTGTGCCCATCCACTCTTCGCCAGCACCTTCGTGATCGCCGCCGTCAACGTCGTCTTGCCGTGATCGATGTGCCCGATCGTCCCCACGTTCGCGTGCGGCTTCTTGCGCTCGAACTTCTGTTTCGCCATGGCTCAGTCCTGCTCGCTCTCCAATCGGCGCTCGCGCCGTTTCCCTACAAGCCCAGGAGCGGAATCGAACCGCCGACCTCGTCCTTACCAAGGACGTGCTCTAACCGACTGAGCTACCTGGGCGTTTCCCGTATCAACGCTACGGCTACCCGCAACCTCCGGCGCTCCCACGAGAGAGCGGGAAACGGGATTCGAACCCGCGACCCTCAGCTTGGAAGGCTGATGCTCTAACCAACTGAGCTACTCCCGCCTGCAGGTAGCGCCCCCTCGACAACCCTTAACAGATGGTGGAGAGGGGAGGATTCGAACCTCCGAAGGCGTTTGCCGGCAGATTTACAGTCTGCTCCCTTTGGCCACTCGGGTACCTCTCCCCACACTCTGGAGCCGATGGCCAGACTTGAACTGGCAACCTACTGATTACAAGTCAGTTGCTCTACCCTTGAGCTACATCGGCGTTTCTACCACGCATTCCACTACCACGAGGACTCTCGCCCACATCCCTGCGGCAGCTTGGCGTAAAACGTGCTTGTTACACTCCTCGTTCTTGCCTGTCAAGGTGTCCTCGATCGCCGGTATAGCTCGTAAAGGACTACGGCGGCCGCCACCGACGCGTTGAGCGACTCGGCTTCTTTACACATCGGAACGAAAACGCGCCAATCGCAGTTGGCGGCCACCAGCGGTCGCAGGCCCGCCTCACCTCCGACAACGACGGTTACCCGGTTGGGCAGATCGGCAGTGTAGAGGTCGACGCCGTCCCCGGGGGTGAGCCCCACCACCCAGTATCCGGCGGCTTTGGCTTGCCCCAGCGCGCGGGCCACGTTCTTTACCCTTGCGACCGGAAGGCGGGCGGCGGCCCCTGCGGCACCAGCCTCGACCGAGGCGGTCACGCCGACCGCGCCATCCTCCGGCAAGAGGAGCCCCCCAGCCCCGACGGCCTCGGCCGTGCGCATTATCGCCCCCAGATTGTGCGGGTCCTGAATATGATCCACGAGCACCAGCATCGCCGCCCCGCTGTCAATGACACGCTCGGTAGAGACAAACGGAAACGGGGCCACTTCCGCCACCAATCCCTGATGCCGCGCCGTCCCCACCATCGCCACGAGTTCGCGTCTCTCGGTCGGCTCCACGCGTACTCCCCTGGCCCGCGCCGCCGCGACAACTGCGGCCTGACGCGGAGCAAGAGGCTCCTCGCATAGCAGGACGCGCACTCTGGTCGGCTGGGAGGTCAGCCATGCGCCAATAGCATGCGCACCGTACAACACCCCGCTGCGCTCGCCGCGCAACTCGGGTGCGTTTACAAATCGGCGGCGCTTCATTACGATCGGCGCCGGGTGCGCACCATTGACCGGTACATCCTGCGCGAAATCCTCGTTCCCTTCGGCCTGGGACTGGGGGTATTCACTCTCATTCTGCTGATTGCTCGCATCTTGAAATTGATCGAACTGGTCGTCAACCGTGGCGTACCAATCATCGACGTCCTGCGAGTCTTCTCCTACATCCTGCCCGCATTCCTCGAAGTAACGATTCCCATGGCCTTGCTGCTCGCCGTCCTGGTGGCGTTCGGCCGGTTGTCTTCGGACAGCGAGATCACCGCCCTGCAGACGTCCGGAGTGAGCTTGTGGCAGATGCTCCGGCCGGTCGCTCTGTTCGCACTCGCGGTTTTCGCGGTAGCGCTCGGCGTATCATGGTACGGTCGTGCATGGGGGAACGGCCTGCTACGCACGGGCCTCTACGAAATCGCCAAGACCGGGGCGACTGCGGCCATGAGAGAGAGGGTGTTCGCCGACGACTTCCCCGGACTGGTGATATACGTCGACCGGATGGGCCCCGGCGGCAACAGCCTGCGCGGAGTCCTGATCGCCGACACGCGGGAGAAGGGCCAGCGCAACACCATCCTGGCCCAATCCGGGACCCTGGTCCCGAACGAAAACCAGCACACGCTCACGTTGCGCCTGGCTCACGGCAGTGTCCACTCGTTCGACAACCATGATCGCAGTTACCACCGGACCGACTTCAACACGTACGACATCAACCTGGATCTCAACGCGGCGCTGGCACGTTTGCGGCCGCGCGAACGCGATCCGAGCGAGATCCCGTCGGCGGAGTTACGCAGGCTGATCGCCGAAAAGGAGGCCACCGGCACTAGTGCTACCGCCGAGGTGGTGGAGATCCAGCGCCGACTGTCGATCCCCTTCGCCTGTCTTGGCTTCGCCGCCATCGCCGTGCCGCTCGGGATACAGCCCTCCCGCGCGGTCCGCTCCCGTGGCTTTATTCTCAGCATCGTACTGATCTTCATATATTACGTCTTCTTGTCCCTCGGCGAGAATCTGGGAAATCGCGGCATCCTGCCGGCAGTAGTCGCCCTGTGGATACCCAACGCCTTCCTCGTCTTACTCGCCCTGGGAGCCTTCACCGTGGTTTCCCACGGGGGCCTCGGCAACTTGCGCGGCCGCCTCCTCTTCCACTGGCGGGCTAACCGACGACGACCTGCGGTCGCTACGGCGGGGCCGGGCAGACCATGACTCACCGACATCGCCTCCCTGGCAAGACCGCCAGCGGCTACCTGATCCGGGAATTCCTCGCCTTGTTCGCGCCCATTCTGGCGGCCTTCGTCGTCTTGTTCATAATCATCGACTTCTTCGAGAGGCTGCGCACCTTTCTCTCGTACGACGCCGCAGCCGTAGCCATCCTCAAGTACTTCTTCTTCAAGATCCCGCTCATGGTGACCCTTGTACTGCCCCCGGCCGTAGTTGCCGCCACGTTGCTCGGGCTCGGCATGTTGGCCCGCCGCAATGAGATAGTCGCGTTCCGGGCATCGGGAATCAGTTTGCTCCAGACCGCGGGCCCGCTTCTCGCCATGGCGACCGTAATCAGCCTGGCGGCGCTCGCGTGGAACGAGACCGTTGTACCCTACTGCGCGCAGCGTTTTCAGTACGTCAACGTCGTCGAAATCAAGAAACAGAGGCAGAAAGGGATCCTGAGCGAGCGCAACATCTGGTACCACGGCGCCAACGGCTTCTACAGCATCGATCATCTGGACCCCCGACGTGAAACTCTTGCCGGCCTGACCGTGTACCGCACTGCGCCCGACTTCGGCATCCAGACGATCATCGAAGCCCCGTCGGGACAGTGGAAGGGCGGGAGGTGGGAGCTGATCGGTGCAGTGGAACGTACGGTCAGGGCCAACGGAGAAATCGAAACGCGGCCGGTCGATGCGGCCACCGAGGTCATCCCGGAAACCCTGGGCGACTTCCTCGATGTCCACCGCGAACCCGAGGAACTCAGCTATCTTGCGTTACGCCGAAGAGTGCTGGCGCTCAGTCGCAAAGGAATCGACCCGTCGCCTTTCCTGGTCGACCTGCACCTCAAGCTCGCGGTACCCTTCATGCCACTGGTTCTTGCCGCCGTGGCGATCCCGATCGCGGGACGCGTGAGCCGTCATCCGAGCCTCGCCGGCACGGTCGGGGTCGGCTTCGCCGTCGGTTTCCTGTACTGGATCGTGCTCGGCCTGGCGAACTCGCTGGGCGTCAGCGGCGCACTCCCGCCCGCAATCGCCGCGTGGGCCGCCAATATCATCTTTGCCCTGGTCGCCGCGGCGCTCTTCCTGTTCGCGGAGTGACGCGGCAACCAACCCGCCGCATCGGCACCTGGCCTAGCGCTTCGAGTATTGCGGACGCTTACGGGCCTTGTGTCGGCCGTACTTCTTACGTTCCACTTCGCGGGGGTCGCGCGTGACGTAGCCGGCCTTCTTGAGTGGGGCACGAAGCTCCGAATTCGCCAACATCAGTGCCCGCGTCACACCGTGCCTGACCGCCGCAGCCTGCGCGGCCAACCCGCCGCCCCTGACGTTAGCGGCAACGTCGAACTGCCCGCTGCTGTTCGTGAGCCGGAACGGCTGCTCAATTATCATCTGTGACGTCGGTCTCGGGAAGTAGTCTTCCACCGCCCGATGGTTGATTCTGACCTGCCCCGTACCAGGTGACAGGCGAACCCTAGCAACTGCCGACTTGCGCTTCCCGGTCGCCGCGAACGTAACACTTCCTTCCGCCATGAACATTCCCCTGCCTAGCGCACCGGCATATCGACGAGCGTCGGCTTCTGGGCCACATGTGGATGATCCGGCCCGCGGTAGACCTTCAATTTAGTCGCCAAACTACGACCGAGCCGATTCTTGGGCAACATGCCTTCGACTGCTTTTCGGAGCAGGCGTTCCGGGCTTTCGGCCATCTCCCGGCCCGCGGTCCGCACACGCAGGCCGCCCGGGTAACCGCTGTGGCGGTAGTAAAGCTTGTCACGCAATTTGGAACCGGTAAGGCGCATCCCTTCGATGTTGATCACTACCACGAAATCGCCCGCATCGTGGTGCGGCACGAAGCAAGCGGAGTTCTTGCCTCGCAGGATGTTGGCGATTCGAGTCGCCATACGACCGACCACCTGGTCCTGCGCGTCCATCAGGTACCAGCGGCGGGCCGCCAGGCTCTCCTCACGGCTCGGCATGTATGTTCGTTTCATGACGCTGCTTGGCTCTCCACTCGTTTCACTGTATGGCCACCCGCGGCAGCCCGACGGCACATCGCCCTCCTCCAAGAAGATGGCGGGGTGGACGGGACTTGAACCCGCGACCTCCGACGTGACAGGCCGGCGTTCTAACCGAGCTGAACTACCACCCCTCGATGCGCCGCGCGATGAATTCCTCGCCTCTCCTTCTACGCCCGTCGACACCGCGTCTGTCAAACGGTGCCGCCATTCGCATGGGCGGTATCCGATTTGAACGGATGACCCCCGGCTTGTAAGGCCGATGCTCTTCCGCTGAGCTAACCGCCCCGATACGTTCCCCTGATTCAGTTCAAGGAGTCTTTCAGGGTCTTACCCGCCTTGAACTTAGCGGCCTTTGTCGCCGCAATCTCGATACTTGCTCCGGTCTTCGGGTTGCGCCCGGTCCGGGCCTTACGAACCGAGACGGCGAACGTCCCAAACCCGGAGATGTTAACCTTTTCGCCTTGCTTGAGGGCGGAGACGATATCCTCGAAGAGCGTGTTCACCGCACGCTCCGCCGTCAAGCGAGGGAGATCAACCTTGCTGGCCACCGACTCGATGAGGTCCGCTTTCGTCATCGCCTCCCCCCGACAAAATTATCCAACATGAGCGGCGGTTAGTAACAGCGACCCTCGGGTATGTCAACGCGAGCCCACGTTTTCAGTGGGTAACTACATCGGGCGCCACGGGGGGTACGTCGAACGCGCCGGCAGCGACTGGCTGGTCCGCCGGCACGGGCCTTTTCAGAAACTCCTCCGGGCTTTCGAGCGCAAGCGCCTGCCGCAGCACCTGGTCCATGTGATCGACAAGCTTAATGGCCACGCTCTTCAGGACGAGCGGTGGAACGTCACGCACGTCCTTCTCGTTCTCCCCCGGGATCAGGACGGTCTTGATGCCACCGCGATGCGCCGCCAGCACCTTCTCTTTCAGCCCCCCGATAGGCAGGATGCGGCCCCGGAGGGTAACCTCGCCGGTCATGGCGATGTCGTTGCGCACGGGGATCTTGGTCAGCGCCGACACCAGCGCCGTCGCCATGGTAATTCCGGCCGAAGGGCCATCTTTGGGCGTCGCGCCCTCCGGCACGTGAATGTGGATGTCCACCCGCTGGTAGAAGTCCCGCTCCAGCCCCAGCTCTTCAGCGCGAGAGCGAACATAGCTCAGCGCCGCCTGAGCCGACTCCTGCATCACGTCGCCCAGGCGCCCGGTAATGATCAGCTTCCCTTTCCCCGGCATCACGGTGACCTCAGTCCCGAGCAGCTCGCCACCCATCTCCGTCCATGCCAATCCCGTGGCGACCCCCACCTTCTGTTCGCCCTCCGCCTTGCCGACGCGGTATCGTGGCGGCCCCAGGAATTTCGGCAGATTCTTGCTCGAAACGACCACCTTGGTACTGCGATCTTTCTTGAGGATCTCAACGGCCACTTTCCTGGCGATCGCAGCGATCTCGCGTTCCAGGTTGCGAACGCCCGCCTCGCGCGTGTAGTGCCGAACGAGACCGAGTATGGCATTGTCCGAGATCTCGAGATTCTCGCCCTGGAGCCCGTTCGCCTCGCGCTGCTTCTCGACAAGGTAACGTTTCGCGATGTTGAGCTTCTCTAGGTCCGTGTAGCCGGCAATCCGGATGATCTCCATGCGGTCCTGCAACGGCCGCGGGATGCGATCAAGCGTGTTCGCGGTGGTGATGAACATCACCTTGGAAAGATCGTAGTCGACGTCGAGGTAGTGGTCGTTAAAGCTCGAGTTCTGTTCCGGGTCGAGCACCTCGAGCAGCGCCGAAGATGGATCGCCACGGAAGTCGGTCGACATCTTGTCGACCTCGTCGAGGAGAAACACCGGGTTGCTGGAGCCCGCCTTCTTCATCGATTGGATGATCTTACCCGGCAGCGCACCGATGTACGTCCGCCGGTGCCCGCGGATCTCCGCCTCGTCGCGGACGCCCCCGAGCGACACTCGCACGAACTTGCGACCGGTAGCCCGAGCGATCGACTTGCCAAGCGACGTCTTGCCGACTCCGGGTGGGCCGACCAGACACAGAATCGGCCCCTTAGTCTGCGCCACCAGCGACTGCACAGCAAGGTATTCGAGGATGCGCTGCTTGACCTTCTCGAGACCGTAGTGGTCCTCTTCGAGAACTCTCTCGGCCTCCGCTATGTCGAGCTTGTCCTCGGTGAACTCGTTCCACGGCAATGAAATGAGCCAGTCGATGTAATTCCGCACCACCGTCGCCTCGGCCGACATTGGCGACATCATCTTGAGCTTCTTCAGTTCCTTCTCGGCCTTCTCCTTGGCCTCCGTCGAGATTTTCTTCTGCTTGATCTTTTCTTCGAGCTCCTGGATCTCGTTCTTGAACTCGTCTTTCTCGCCGAGTTCCTTCTGGATCGCCCGCATCTGCTCGTTGAGGTAGTACTCCTTCTGAGTCTTCTCCATCTGCTTCTTGACACGCGTCCGAATACGCTTCTCGACTTCGAGGATCTCGATCTCGGAGCGCATGTGGCCGAGGACGCGTTCGAGACGCTCGGCGGGGTTAATGACCTCGAGCAGGATCTGCTTGTCCTCAATCTTGATCCCGAGGTGGGCGACTATGGTGTCCGCAAGTCGCGAGGGTTCGTCGATGGACGCCACCGACATGATCATCTCGGGCGGTATCTTCTTGTTGAGCTTGACGTAGTTCTCGAACGTGGAGTTGACCGAACGGATCAGGGCCTCCACTTCGGTCGTCTTCTCGCAATCCTCCTCGATTTCTTCGGCCTGCACGAGGAAAAATTCGGCCTCGTCGAGGTAGCGAACTATCCGCGCCCGCTTCTTGCCCTCCACCAGCACCTTGACCGTGCCGTCGGGTAGGCGCAGCAACTGCACCACGGTACCGAGCGTACCGACCCTGAAGATGTCCTCCTCGGCGGGGTCATTGGTCTTCGCTTCGCGCTGCGCCGCGAGCAGAATGAACTTCTGCTTGTTCATTGCCTCTTCGAGGGCCCTGATCGATTTCTGCCGCCCTACGAAGAGAGGTACAACCATGTGAGGGAAAACGATGATATCGCGAAGCGGCAACAGGGGGATGCGGAGGCTCCCGCCCGATCCCGGGTTGTCGCGCTTGTCGTTTCGAAAGAGCATGCAATGCGTCCTTTCGCTCACACCTTCAGGCGGTTTCGGCCGCCTTCTGATAGAGCACGATCGGGGCCTCGCCCTTGGTCACCACCTCCTCCGACACAAGAACCTCCTTGATGGACGGCTGCGAGGGGATCTCGTACATGATGTCGAGCATTGTGTTCTCGAGGATGGCCCGTAGCCCGCGCGCCCCCGACTTCCGCTTGAGCGCCTCGCGCGCGATCGCGCGCAACGCGCCCTCGGTAAACTTGAGATGCACCGCCTCCATCTCAAACAACTTCTGGTACTGCCGCGTCAACGCGTTTTTCGGCTCGCGCAGAATGCGAACCAGATCTTCCTCGGCGAGCTCGTCCAGCGTGGCAATGACCGGCAGGCGGCCGACGAATTCCGGTATGAGGCCGAACTTGAGAAGATCTTCCGTCTGCACCTCGTGCAGCAACTCGCTTACGCTGCGCTCCTCCTTCCGGCGAATGTCCGCTCCGAAACCGATCCCCTTCATACCGATGCGCCTGCGGATGATGTCTTCGAGACCGACAAACGCCCCCCCGCAGATAAAGAGAATGTTGGAGGTATCAACCTGTAGGAACTCCTGCTGCGGGTGTTTGCGTCCACCCTTTGGCGGAACGCTCGCCGTGGTCCCCTCGATAATCTTCAGGAGGGCCTGCTGAACCCCCTCGCCGGACACGTCCCGGGTGATAGACGGGTTGTCGCCCTTGCGCGATATCTTGTCGATCTCGTCGATATACACGATTCCGCGCTGCGCCTTCTCCACGTCATAGTCCGCGTTCTGTAGCAGGCTCAGGATGATGTTCTCCACGTCCTCGCCTACGTAGCCGGCTTCGGTAAGACTCGTCGCATCGGCAATTGTGAAAGGAACCTGGAGGAAACGAGCCAGGGTCTGCGCCAGAAGCGTCTTGCCCGACCCGGTCGGTCCGATGAGCAGGATATTGGACTTCTGCAGCTCGACATCGCCGGTCACCAGCTGGCTGTCGATGCGCTTGTAGTGGTTGTGGACAGCTACCGCCAGGACCTTCTTCGCCCGCTCCTGTCCGATGACGTACTGGTCAAGTACTTTCTTGATTTCGGACGGCTTAGGCACCGCAGACGTCGACGCGAGACCCTCTTCCTGATCGCACTCCTCCGCAATGATGTCGTTACAAAGGTCGATGCACTCGTCGCAGATGTACACCGTGGGGCCGGCAATCAGCTTTCGGACCTCGTCCTGGCTCTTGCCGCAGAAAGAGCAGACGAGATTGCCGCCCCGGTCGTCCCCGTGTTTCGCCATACCGTCCTCACGCTTTCCGAGCTGGCCTGGCGGCGATCACATCGTCCACCAGGCCGTACTCCACCGCCTGCTTCCCCGTCAGAAACAGGTCTCGGTCGGTGTCCTTCTCGACCTTCTTCAGACTCTGTCCGGTGTGCTTGACCAGGATATTGTTGAGTTGCTCCCGGATCCGCAGGATCTCGCGCGCCTGGATGTCGATGTCGGTCGCCTGCCCCTGCACTCCGCCAAGCGGCTGGTGAATCATGATCCGCGCGTGCGGCAACGCATAGCGCTTGCCGCGCGCCCCGGCTGCAAGCAGCCACGCCGCCATGCTCGCCGCCTGGCCAAGGCACAGGGTCGAAACCTCCGGCTTGATGTATTGCATCGTATCGTAGATCGCCAGGCCGGCCGTCACCGATCCGCCGGGAGAGTTTATGTAGAAGTGAATTTCGCGCTCGGGGTCTTCGGACTCCAGAAACAGAAGCTGGGCTGTGATCAGATTGGCGATGTCATCCGTAACCGGCGAGCCCAGAAAGACGATGCGGTCTTTCAGTAGCCGCGAGTAGATGTCGTAGGCACGTTCGCCACGCCCGGTCTGCTCGACCACGATGGGAACAAGGCTCATGGCGTCGCGCCTTCCTCTAACACAACCATCAAAAGCTTACCCATTTTGGCTCACCTCGGCAACGCTGTTTCGCCGCTCCACGGTACGTACCTGCGCTCGACCGACGAGCGCGTCTATGGCTCCCGCGTGCAGGAGCCGCGTCCGCAGTGCGCGGCGCGCTTCGGCCTCGCTATAAATCGCACGCACGCGCTCGCCTTCCCTTCCCGCCCGCGCCGCCAACTCGGCCACGTGCGCCTCGACAGCCTCGTCGCTGACGGCAATGCCCTCCTGACGCGCAATCGCGTCCAGCAACAAGCTGAGTTTCACCTCTTGCCTGGCACGCGGCGCCAGCTCCTGCCCGAGGCGCTCGCGCGCTGCGCGTTCGTTCTGCGGGTGAATCCGTCGCTGCGCCCACTCCCGCCAGATCTCGTCGACCAGATCCGAAGTCCGCCGCCGCACCAGCGCCTCGGGCAGCGGGACATCTTCACGCTCGGCCAACTGCGCCATCGCCCCCCGTCGCAAAGCCTCGTCCGCCGCCCGCTCTGCGTCCGCCTCCAGTTGCCGCCGCACCCGCTCACGCAGCTCCGTCACGCTCCCACACTCACCGTGATCCTTGGCAAACTCGTCGTCAAGAACCGGGACCTCCTTCCGGAATACGGCGCGCACGCGCACGACAAAGTCCGCCGTCCGCCCGGCGACCTCCGGCGCGCCGTGCTCCGCCGGATAGGCGATCGAGAACGCCACATCCCTTCCAGCGGTCTGGCCGAGCAGGTGCTCGTCGAAAGCCGGCGGGAGCGGGCTGTTCCCGATCTCGACGACCCGCTCGTCCGAACGTCCGACAACCCGCCCATCGACCCGGGCTTCGTACGCAAGAGAAACCACGTGACCGCACTCTATCGCCGTGTCGTCCGGGAGCGGATCGAGATTCGCGAACGACTGCCGCAAACGCTCAACCGCCGCGTCCACGTCGACCTCCTCCACCGGCACCAGCGGGCGCTCCAGATCGAGGCCGACATAGTTACGCACCACCACCTCAGGCATGACTTCCACCGTCGCCAGATAACGCAAAGCCGCCCCCGGCTCGGCCTGCTCGGTGACGATCTCCCGAACACCCAACGCGTCGAGTTGCTGGGTTTCGATCGCCTCGATCAGCGAACGCTGCGTTAATCGCTCGAACACCTCCGACCGGACACGGTCCCCGAACATTTGTTCGAGCACCGCCGCCGGCACGCGCCCCGGTCGAAAGCCGCGTACGCGGGCATCACGGCGCAGAGCTTCATAAGCTGCACTGAGCTCCGCGCTCACTTCCTCGGCGGGGACCTCGACGGCAAGCCGCCGCCGCACCGCATCGATCGTTTCAACTTCCACCTTGTGCTTCATCATGTCGGCCAACTACCCTGACCTTAAACATACGGGTTTCGCCGATTCAAGGAAGCGTGTTCGCCGCCGCCCATACTGCGAGAGGGGGGACTCGAACCCCCACGGGATGTCCCACTAGATCCTAAGTCTAGCGCGTCTGCCAGTTCCGCCACTCCCGCGCGAGCGCCGCTTCTATCACGCGGGGGCGGCATCGCAACCCGCCATCCCCACGCCGCCCATCCTCACGGAGAACCGCCGGCGTCGACAACCTCAATCCGCAGTCGCCCGATCACGTCAACCATGGCAAATTGCTCTTCGGGTCCACCGGCGACGAACTTGATGTGAGTGGCGTCCGCCGGAAACTGACCCAGCGCGGGGTCCACAGGCACCCACCGCCCCAGCCATGCCTCGCACCAGGCGTGGTACAGGAACGCCCCGTCGACGTACACGACGCCCGCGACGAGGCGAGTCGGAATTCCACTCGCACGCGCCATTGCCGCCAGCAACACGGCGTGCTCGTTGCAGTCCCCGGCGCCCATCTCCAGCACTTGTAAGGCATTCGGGATGGTCACGGTCGGGGTCTTGCGAAGTGTCCCGTACACCCACTCGTTCAACTGCCGCACAGCCTTCCTTGCGTCGGTAACGCCGCCTCGTGCAACCGACGCCGCCGCGCGCACCCGGGGGTGGTCGACCTGGAGCATCGGCTCGCTCGCCAACGCGGCAGCGTGCTCCTTACCACCGTACGGCAACGCGTACGTCCCGATCTCGTTCGCCTTCGGCGGCACGATCGTGACCATGGTCCCGTCCCAATGCTGCACGCCGTCACTCGGCACGCGATCCGCCCGAATTCCGCTCAGGCGCAGTCGAAGCTCCGACCGCGTGCGCGGATGGTCGATCCCGCCCACCGGAATCGAGACCTCCCCGATCAGATCGAGCAGGGCTCCTTCGCCCCAACCATCCGATACCGCACGCTGCGGGTCTTCCCGGACCGCGATCAAACCCATGGGCCCCTCCTCCCGCAGCACCTTGCCGGCAGCGTCGAGCCACACTGTCGATTGCATACCGCGGAACTCCTCGCGAACCCGCCAGCCACGCCCCGCTCGGGCAACGCCAGGAACGTCACCCTCTCCCTCCACCACCAAACGAAGACGTTCGCTGCCAAGCACCATCGGGTCGAACACCGACACTTCGATGACTCGACCAGGAACTGGACGCTCGCCGCCAATCAGGCTGCGGGCCATCGGCACCAGGTACACCGGCCCGGCAAGCGGTATCGCGTGCCTGGTCGTTTCGCCTCCAACCCGTACCTCCGCCTCCAGCGCGTGCTCGACAACACGCGCATCCACCCTCAACGTTCCCGGTCCACTCGCGAGCTCGAACGTCATCGTTCTCAGGCCCCAGTCCCTGTCGGTGGTCCCCTGCGCCCGCACGTGAACGGTCTGCGGCGTATCCAGTAAAGACAAACGCAACAACGAAGTTTGCGAGAACCGGTATCCGTCACCGTCCGCCGCCACGGCCTGTTGCGTGTACCCCACCTTCTGTCGCCCGCGGTACACCCCCAACCATTCCTCTTCTCCGAAAGCCGCCACGGCTGAGACCGTCGGACCGGGTTCGATGCGCGCCTCAGAATTCCACCACGCGCGCTGCATCGCCACACCCAGAAGCGCAACCCAGACCAGCACGGTGATCCATCTCGCCGCGACTAACACCGGTTGCATTCGTATACTCATCCAAATCAGGATACTTTACCGACTCGCATGCAGGACGTTCGATTCGCCGTCGACCGCATGCTCGGGCGCCTGGCAACCTGGCTGCGCCTCCTCGGATACGACACGACGTACGCCCGGGAGGCCGACTCCCAGGCATTGCTCCACCATGCGCAAACCGAACATCGCGTTGTTCTGACCCGCAAACGCGTCCTGGCTGCCAGACGGATTTCAGTTCCGATCCACCTTGTAACCGCCGATCGCTTTCGCGACCAGTTGCGCGACGTCATCATCACCTTCGGTCTCGATCCTGGGCCCCGCCTACTGACGAGGTGCTGCCGCTGCAACCATCTCCTCCATCCCGTGGAATCGGCCGCTGCGGCAGGCTCCGTCCCGCCCTACGTGCTTCGCACCCAGCCCCGCTTTTTTCGCTGCCCGCTGTGCCGCCGCGTCTACTGGCCCGCCAGCCACCACAACCGTATTCGGGCTGAAATACACGCCCTGAACCTCTTTCCCTGCGGCAGCGATCCGGGATCGACGAGTACCAAGGCGGTCGACTGACTCTCCATGCGATTCCAGCCCCATGCGCCCGCGTCATTATATGGCTCGCACGGCACCCACCGGTAAGCATCGCCCTCTCGACAACTGGCTATGCCGCCAGTAGGTTCCTTCCTTGAATGAGCCTTGAAACCGTTTCCGAAGCCAGCCTCCCGACCGGTATCTGCACGAGGTGTCGCCGCCGGGTCCTGACCCACGTCGAGTGCGACCGAGATGGCGCACTCGTGCGTCGCTGCGTACACTGCGACTCTGCCGTGATGGGCCTTGAGGCAACCTCCGCGCCGAAGCTTGCGGCACTGGGCTACGAAATAGTGGAGACATTAGCCGGGTGCTGCAAACGCGGCGACTGCACCCCCAGAGGGGGTTCATCGGCGCCAAGCTGAGCGCCCCGGAACTCCGCAGGGCCGCGCCACACTGCCTCTCCCAGCCCTTGCGCCAGTGCAAGGGCTGGCGAAATCGCCAGTGGCCGGTAAGGGGAGAACTACCCACCGGCTAGTTCGCTGGGCGTGGGAACAATCGTTGCTTAGGGTCGTTGGCCATGACGAACGATTACGTAGGCCTGTCACACGAGCCCGGCTTCGGAGGGAGTATGCAGCGAGGCGGTAAGCGCACATACAATGGCGCGGGGCTCAATCTCTCGGACGATGAACTCGACGTATTGCGACTCGGGCCATTGAGCGGCGGTGAGCCGAGGAGCGGCCAGCTCACGGGGACACGGGCCCTCATGTTAGCGGTACTTGAGGACGGTATTCGCAGCTACCTCGGCAACTCCCGCATCATCTCCCAGGACGCCGAACACTGGATCTTCTCACCCCGCCGGCACTCCCCCTTTTCGTTTATCGTTGTCTGCGAGGTGCTCGGACTCGATCCGGATGCGGTGCGCAAAACGCTCCGCGTGATGAAGAGCGCCCAGGTCCCTCCGCGGAAAGCCATCCCACGCGCCCGGCACAACGTTCGCATCCCTGGGCGCGTTTACGCGCGCAGGCGCTGAATACTTTGAGACCACCCCGTTGTCGGGGGCGCGGGGGCACCTGCGCACCGGTCTGGGGCCGTCGGCTTGCAGTCGATGAACACAGACCGGTGCGCTATTCTCGGCGGCGCACACGGCACGCGGCGTCGCAGGCGTCGTCCGCTGCAAGGTTGCCGTCGTCACACTCCTCGGTCGGTTCCAGAACCCGGTTTCCACACACCGGCGCGGGACAGGTCACCGCTTCGACCACGAATGCCGCGGCTGCCACGCACTCGCCTCTTGCGGCCACACTGCGCAGAAATGAATCCGTAGAGACCCCGTAGGCCGTTCCAAACTCCGCGCCGCATGCCTGCTCCAGTGCTGCCGCCGCAACGCGCCGCAAGCGTCCCACCTCGCCGTCCGCCGCCGCCATCGCGGCCAGCTTAGTGGGAACGTCCATTACTGAACCGGCGATGCGCCCCAAAGCCCGCCCCCGCTCCTGCAACGCCGCCCGGGCGACTTTGAACGTGCCGTGTGCAGCCGACAGCAGGCAGGCGTCGCGCGCGGCCGGGCCGCTCTCCAGTCTTCCAGCAACCATCGCCGGGCCAAATATCAGCGATGTCGTCGCCGCCGCCTCCTGTTCGCAAGCACCGAGTAAGTCGGCCTCCAACTCCTCCAACGACAAGAACCCGAGGAGAAACACCTGGTCTGCGGTGCAGCCCCGGACAATCAGTCGCCTCAGTCGCTCGCGAAGAAAAGCCTCTTTCGCAGCTAACGCAGTCAGATCGCACCCGGCGCCAAGCAGGTCAGCGGCCGCGCACTGCAGTCGGCTGCGCGCCAGGGGGGCGAAGCACCGATGGGCGGCGCGGGCGATCATGCGCTGACAACGTCCGGCCTCGACGCCGAACATTTCCGCCCCATAGAATGCCAGCGGGGGGCCCTGTCCGTGCCCGAAGGCGGGGCCTGCAAACACCAGACTCCAAAACGCCAGCGCGGCACACGCAGCACGCGCGAATCGAAACCAATGAGGCAGCGAACAAGAGGGACGGAGAGGGGGGGATTCGAACCCCCGGACCCACGTGGGGTCACACGATTTCGAGTCGTGCCGTTTCAACCGGACTCACGCACCTCTCCGCAAGGCGAAAAACGACTGCATCAGTCCCTGCGCGGCCTCCGCGCAAATCCCTCCCGTAACCTCCAGCCGATGGTTACCGCGGCCATCGCGCCCAACATCGTAGACCGATCCAAGCGCGCCGGCCTTGGGCTCCCGACAGCCGTAGACCAACCGCGCGATGCGCGCTTGAACTAGCGCGCCTACGCACATGACACAAGGCTCGACGGTAACGTACACAACTCCACCCGGGAGGCGATAGTTGCGAACCCGCTGACCGGCGGCACGTAAAGCCAGCACCTCGGCATGGGCGGTAGGGTCGCATAGACCGATCGACCCATTATGGGCGCTCCCAACCACCTCGCCATCGACAACTACTAACGCCCCAACGGGAACTTCTCCGAGCGCCGTCGCCCGCGCCGCAACTCGTAGCGCCATCTCCATGAAGCCGACATCGCTGTGCGCTTGCACGGCACCGAACGCTACGGAATCCATGCGGTACCCCCGTACCATGCCTCCCCAACGGCGGCCACCCCAGGTGCCAGGGACTTTGCTCGCGCGCCGCGGCACGGCTATCTTGTCTGGCCATATGACCCTGCAGGTCGGTGACCAAGTGGTGCTGATGAGCGACGTCGGACGCTTCCGGGTCGTTGCCATAGACGGCCGCCGGATCTCGATCGAGAGCGTGGCCGGGCTGCGCAGGACAGTTATAGACTCGGCCCTCCGCCGCGTGGAACCCAATCGGAGCGCCGAGGACGACTAGCGGCGATCCATCGCCGCCTCCAACTTCGCAAGATACATCCCAAGCGCCTCGAGGCTATCGGGACAGAAGCTATCGCGGCGACTCCGCTCCACCACAGCTTCGAGATCCAGCCATTCGCCCCGCACGATCTCCTCAGCCTGCAGTTTGACCGGCCCATCCCAAGTACAACTGAAGACCGCCCCAATCACCCGGTTGCCGTCCTCCTCGAACCGAAAGCTGAACAACTGGCGCAACGCCGTCCGCACACCCAGCTCCTCAAACAACTCGCGTCGAGCTCCCGCAGCCGTATCCTCACCCGCACCGACCACACCTCCGACCGCCACATCCCAGCAGCCCGGATACACGTCCTTGGTGGGGGTCCGCTCGTGCACAAAGAGCTGCCCTCGGGAATTGAACACCAGCACGTACACGCTCTGATGAAGCAGACCCTGCCGACGCACCTGACTGCGCGTTGCCTGACCCACCACGCCGCCGTCTTCCCCGAGGACGTCGACCAACTCGTCTGCCCTCATCTCGTCGCCCCGCGCTGCATCTCCGCACTCAACTCCTGCACCCACCTGGCCAGAGCCTCGAGAAACTGCCTGCGGAGGGCCCTCTGGCGGGGCGTGAGCTTCGATAACAATTCCTCCTTGAGCCGCTCAGGATCGCTCTCGGCTATCGCCAGATCCTCCGGCACCACGCTCAGTGGCATCGAACTGCGACCGTCCCAGTCCTCGTTAACCGGGAAGCCGAACTCGCGTAGGCCGCGCTCCCACGTCGCATCGACGTCTGCCCAATCGCCTTCGACATCGATCCGCAGGTAGTCGTGGCAGTCCACGATCTCGTTCTTCTCGAGCAGGTGCTGCATCGGCTCGGGAAACACGATCGGCGACTCGTTGAACCGGTGCGTGCAGATCATGTGGCGCACCCGCAACCCCATGCCCCGAAACAACGCGCCCAATAGGTAGTGCTTTCCGGAACACGAGCCTCGCTGCAGGCGTAGTACCTCAGCCGGATCCCGACTCGCCGGGTAGGCATAAGGGATATCGCGGACCCGTTCGAACAAAACGACCCGCGCAGGTAACGGCTCGCGACCCTCCGTCCACTGGTTCAGGGTCTCAGTCAGCAGATCGGACGCCGACTTGGAAGATGATGCGGCAGTACTCACGACAGTATCTACAGGAAGTCTGGGCTCGGTTTCGCAGACATAGGCTCAGCCTGCCCTTTCGGCGACGCCCTTAGCGCAGCCAGTGCTGAGACTCTACTGCGGCCCACTGCAACGGTCAACGCGCGCTGGCAAAACTGCGTTGGATCACGCGGACAACCGTACCGCGAACCGCGCCGCATCCTCCGGCGTATTAATGTTCCTGAACGACTCTTCCGCACCAGCGACCTGCCGCATCGAGGCCTCGGGCACATACTCGACCTTAATCCGCGGCAGGAAATCGCGAATCGCCGAAACCCCTTCCCGCAACGCCCCTTCCATCTTCCCGCGCAGGACGGTGCCGTACACCGCGTGCAGCGGCTCGATGTCACCGTCCCAGCACGCGATGACGGCATCCTGAGAAGCGATCCGCTCCACAAGCAATGCGATCGGCTCGACGCGCAAGAAAGGCATATCGCACGCTACCACAAAGGCGTACGGTTCGGTGATGCGCCCAAAAGCGGCGTGGATACCCGCCAATGGTCCCTGGCGTGGGAACTCGTCGACCACCACCTCCACGTCAAAGCTGCGGTACTTTTCGGGCGCGTTGCTCGCCACCACGATGCGCGGAAAACATCTCCGCAATACCTCCAAGGTCCGCTCGAAAACCGAGTGGCCGTCCACGGTGAGAAAGGCCTTGTCGGCCCCCCCCATTCGACGGTTTTGCCCACCGGCGAGAATCACTCCCGCGACATTGTCACTCAACCGGCCTCCGACACCGGGGACCTGGGTCAACCCTATACCACGCATCGGGTCCAGCACGGCTTCCTCAAACGGTAGCGCGAGCATATGAACCACCCTCCGGCCAGTCAAGAACGTCGTGCCGGCCCCCAAAGCAGTCGCACCGCCACCCGCCCAGACAGATGCGCACCGGCGAGGGATTGACGCTCTCGCAATCCGGGCGGCAACTACTCGACGGTCGCGGCGGGTCTGGCCCCGCACTAGAGCCCGGAGCACCCGGGGCACACCCCTTGCCTTCATCATCAACCGGGCAGTCATCGTGCGGATGCCGGGGCCTAGTACTTCGTGCCCCGCACCCGGCTGTTCCGTGCGACGACCACCGCCGACCGAGACCCGGAGCACCCGGCCATGAAGCGAACCCCGAAAACCTCCGGCTACAGCCTGGTCGAGGTCCTCGTTGCGGTCGGCATCCTGGGCATCCTCGTGGCGACGGCCCTGCCACACATGGACACCCGTCGCGAAACCACCAACACCACAGTGCAGTCGGTCATCGCCCACCTACGCCTTGCCCGCAGCAAAGCCATCAGCACCGGATGTCATTACTGCTTCCACAAGAACGCCAGCAACAAGTACTACGTGCGCCGCTGGAAGGAGGTCACCTCCGCACCCTACTGGGCCAGCGACAGGAACATCCTCACCTACACCCTCCCCGCGCACGTCAGTTGGTCCTTGCAGAACTACGTCGGACCGCATGGAGAACATGTAATGTTCAACACCAGGGGCATGTCGATCGACTCCTACACCAACCAGGTTTCGCCGCAATCCGTGCGCATCGCGGTGTGGGACTCCCTCGGTGCTTCGCACACCGTGGTGGTGACCCCGGCGGGGCAGATTTATGAAGAGGACTGACCGGCCAACTGCGGTGACGTTCGCATCGCGGTGGCGCTGCCGCCGCGGGGTGACCCTCATGGAAACGATGGTCGCCCTGACCCTGTTCGCCCTGTGTTCGTCGGCCATCGGCCGTTTGATGACCTCTCAGATCCGCATGGCGTCAACAAACAACCTGACTTCGCGAGCCTATGCGCTCGCCGAAGAGGAACTCGAGAACATCCGCGCGCTCGACTACTCCGACATCGCCTCGAACAGTCGAACGCTCGACCTGGGCAACGTGCACTTCAGCCTCGCCACTGTCGTCCAGGCGAACGTTCCAGCCACGAACCTCAAGACCATCACGGTCACCGTAAGCTGGGACGAGCCCGCGGGCAGCCGCAATGTCAGCCTCAACACCATCTACACCGCGGTCAAACGCTGAGAACGCCGGTGTCTCGACGCTCGAGCTGTTGCTCGCCGTCGCCATCACCACAATCGCCATGATGGCGACGACGGCATTCTTCCATGCCAGCGTGCGATTCATGCGCAATCAGCAGCGCCAGATCGAGACCACCCATACAGCCCGTGCCGTCATCGACACCATGGTTCGCGATCTCCGGCTGGGCGGTGCGTGCCTGCCGGTAACCGGCAGCTTCGTGACCCTTTCCGGGGTCGATAGTGGCACCGAGGACGAGATCACCACACGCACAGGCCTGACCCGACCCGACCTGTCGTGCGTGCGCACGGCGACGCCCGGTGACACTCCGGCAACGGGGTCCAGCCTCGTGGTCGAGGACGTCGACGGGTTCATCGTCGGGATGCGCGCCTACATTCAGGCCCCGGACGGCCAGGGCGAGTTCTTCAACGTCACCTCGATCAACGCCAGCACGGACACCCTGGGGCGCGATCGCAACTTCACGCGCGACTACCCGGTAACCAGCGGCGTCTACGCCATGGACGAGCGCCGCTTCTACATCCGGCACACCGATTTCCCCTGGGGCAACGCACCCGAGCTGATGATGCAGATCGGCGAGACTACTGCGCAGTCCTTCGCCGTCGGCATCGAGGAGCTCGACATTCGGTATGTCCTGCGCCGCAATTGCCCAACTTGCGATGTGGTCGACATCCCGGCCGACGACGACGAATGGCGTCTGGTCGACGAGATGCGTCTCACGGTTACCGCCCGCTCGTTGCGCCCGAGCCTCGACGGAACTTACTACCGGCGGACACTCGATGTCGCCGTGAAACCCCGCAATCTGCTTCCCAAGTAGGAGGAATTCGCCATGTCCCGCCGTCGTGCTTCAGAACGCGGGATCGCCCTGGTGGCGGTGGTGGTGGTGCTCGCCTTCCTCTCCGCCCTCGCCGCAACCATCGCCATGATGATCGGCATGGACACGCAGACTCGCGGCGCCTTCGGCCACAGCCTGACCGGCTTCTACGCCGCCGAGTCGGGGTTGAACAAGGGCATGGGCGATTACAAGAACATCTTCCTCTCTTTCAACGTTCCCTCGGGTACGGATTTCGACGAACACACCTTCGCCCTGGGCACCCGTACCGTTAAGTACAAGCTCCAGGACAAGAACGATCCCCCCGGGACCCCGGAACAGATCACGATTCCTTCCGGCCAGGTATTTGCCGGCCTCAATTCCCTGCAATACGACTACACCGCCAATTCGAAGTCCTACAGCGCCCTGGGCGACATCGAGGCCTCCGTCGGCGCCGAGTTCCTCGTCGGCAACATCCCGCTATTCCAGTTCCTCGCCTTCTACGCCGGGGACCTCGAGGTCCTCCCCGGCGCCAACATGACCCTGAACGGCCGTCTACACACCAACGGCAATCTCTACCTCAACGCCGAGAGCGGAAAAACGCTTGCCATCTGGGACAACTACGCGCTCGGTATCCCGACGGTCCAGGTGTCAGCGGTCGGCGACGTCTATCGCGGCCGCAAGAACACCAGTACCTGTCTCGGCACCGTCAGCATCGACAAACTGGAGGACATCGTCGCCCCAACGCCGAACGACCTCGACGCGCGGGAGCTCGCCTGCGTCGGCGGCGGGACAACGAAGATCTCGACTGCCGAGCTTGCCAAGTGGAAAGGCAGCATCGTCCCCAACATAGAAAGCATCAACGTTCCACAACCTGACCAGATCGCGAGACTGAATTCCCAGGGTTTCTGGCAAAAGGCCGACCTCCGCATCGCCCTGGTCCTGAATCAGGCCGACCAGTTGCCCGGCGGCCCGGTCATGTCCCATACCATCGAAGTCCAAGACGCCGCCGGCAACCGCGACGCAACGAAGACGACCGCGCTGCACAACTTCATGGCCGATGCCGCGTGGAACTCGGCCAACAGCAGCTACAAGGGTACCATGGCAGTCTTTTACACCGACTTACCAGACGCCTCCGGCTCGACCTGCACCGACGCCAACCCCGGCGGCTGCAACAACAACGTGTCGACCGCGTACCCCGCAGGATTTTCGAGTAACAACCGCGTCTACGCCAGCATCATGGGCTCCGGTCTCGGCAACTTCGATCTCAACTACCGCCGCGGCGGCTTCTACAACTGGCGCGAGAAGAAGTGGATCCGCATGCTCAACGTCAACGTGGGCGACTTGCTGGCCTGGAACCGGACAAATGGCGAACCTTTCTTCCTGGCCAACGACACCACGGACGGTGGCCTTGTCGTCTTTCTGACCGTCGTCGGGCCGGCTTCGAGCGGCAACAACAACTACGGCGTCCGCGTCTTTGGCAGCACCACCCTCTCGTTCCCGGCTCTCGCCGATCCCACGGGAATCACGATCGTCAGCGACCAGGCGATGTATGCCCAGGGTCATTTCAACAACACCGGCACCTGGCAGCCGGCGGCGATCATCGGCGATACCATCAATGTCCTCTCGCAAGGCTACTGGACCACCGGCTGCACCTCGAACTGCACCAACGACCGCCAGTCGAACCTCAGCCTCGGTGACGCCTTGCGCGACGCCGCCAGCACCGTCGTCAACGCCGCTTTCCTCGGCGGAATCGACCCCACCGTCGGCGCGACATACAACGGCGGTCTGGAAAACTACCCCCGTTTCCACGAAGACTGGGGCGGACGGACTCTGACTTACAGCGGCTCCTTCGTTAGCCTCGGCACCCCGGCACACCAGAACGGCGCGTGGTGTGGGACGGGCGGTACACTCACCAGCGGCTGCAACATATACAACCCGCCCACAAGGACGTGGAACTACGAGCCGAAGTTCAATGACGCAAAATACCTGCCGCCGCTGACACCCCGCTTCGTCTATGTGCAGCAGGTGCTGTTCACCGAGGACTTCAAGTAGGTCCGCCCCGCAACAAAAGCGACCCGAACCTGTTGGCCCGCCGCGCTCGACCGTGATAAACAGCCGCGGTCCGACGGGATGCCCGCATGACGTCCGACAAGCGCCTCTACTTGCGGCTCGGCGACGCCGTGCTGCACCGGGATTACGAGGAATGGGGCCTCGGCCGCGTGGTCGAGGAGATGACCTCAAACCTTCCCGGGGGGACCTGCCTTGTCCGCATTCAGTTCGCCGACGGCCGTCAGCGCACCTTCAACAACGATCTCGATAACGAGACGTGTTGCTACTACTTCGGGATTCGCAAGGAGTGGCCGGACACCGCAGCACCCGATCTCTCGCAGCACCCAACGCGCCGCCGCCTGCGGCGCGGATGACCCGGCACGGTCAGGCCCGGGGCGTACTGGCGTCGAGCCGCGCCACTCCTTCCGGCGAGAGGTATTGCTCGATGTAACCGTGCAGCGCCGCAAGGGCTCGCTCCGCGTCCTTGAACACAGCTTCGCCAACCCACTCGCCGCGTATCCAGCAGTCGAAAGACGGCTCCTCTCCCAACGTAAGCTCCAGCAACCGCTCGCCCGCCGGCGTGCCCGTCACCAGCAGACGCACCGAGCGACCGCAGTCGACAATCACCCCGCGCGCGTAGGCGGGCAGCGCGACGAGCTTCTTGATGCGATCGAGTTCGCGCCCCGGATATGCCGTCTCGGCCAGTTGCACGTAACCCCACGCGCCCTCGGACGGGATCGCCGCCTCGACAACCTTTAGATTGTCGTCGCTGAGCCGCTCGCGCGCTTTTTCCTGATCGAAGTCACGCCCCAGCTCGAAGAACTTGCTACCCGCCGGGCCCGGCAGCTGCTTCGCCTCCGGAGCCTTGTCGACGCCGGTCTTGTCAACCCACCACTTATCGGTGGCCGGTTGCGACGCCTTCTCGACCCTCGGCGGCCGGCGCCCAGACTCACGCCCGCGCGAGCCGCCGCCCGTTGATTTTGTGCCCGTCCCCATACAGCCTACGAACCATGCGGTGGGCGAACAGATCCGCTTTCGCCTCCGCATCCGCCCAGAGCACGTAGTGCCCCATCTCGTGGTACACTGTGTTGATCCAGCGTCGTTCCGAGTTGTACTTCCGACCCCGCTTCCAATTCTCCGGGTGCACGAGATGAATCTTACCGTCCTCGTACGTCTTCCCGGCGGTACGGCCCCAGTCGAGATACTCGAACCATTCGACCCGCGGCCGGCGCAGGTGGTAGAAGCGACACATCGCCCCAATGGCGCGGTTGAACTCCGCCTCCTTATGGGCGCGGAAGAACTCAGAAAGCTGATGGTCAATCAAGCGCCGCGCCCGTAGCGGCGGTAGAATCATGCGCATGTACGCTTGCTCCACCGGGAACCACTCTCACACCGGGGCACGTGTTCCTAGTGCCCCACCCTCGGAATGTCAACGAAGTTCCGGGGGCAGCCCAGAGTCGTCTGAATTTAACGCGCACGCACAGGCACTTACAGCCCAAATCGACAATTCACATTGCGTCTCCTGGCAGCGTCGTGAATTCCCAGCCGAATGACCTCATGACTCAGCGCCGCCCGCCGTTCAACCTGGACGACGTCCGGCCCGGTTCTCAACCGCTGCGCCGTTTTGCTCGATGCTTGCCCCGTTCTACCGGCTCGCGCGCCAGCCCAGATCGCCGAGCCACCGCACCTCCGGTCGTTCCCTCGGCATCAGACTCCAACCGATAGACATCCTCCAGGTCGACGCCGAGCGCTCCGCAAACGGCCAGCGCGAGATCGAGCGGATGGTTTCCGCCATCGCGCACCAGCCGGCGAATCGTCGCGTACGGCAACCCGGAAAGATCCGACAGGTCCTGCTGTGACCAGTCACGGTCGGCTAGCGCGGCGCGCAGTCGGTTGGCGACAGCCGGGCCCTTCATGACGCAACCCGATCCATCTCGACCACCCGCACAGCGCCGCGCGCGCCGGTCACCTCGTCGACAATGCGGCCATCGCGCAGCGTTATAATTCGATCCCCGTAGGCGGCGGCACGGACGTCGTGCGTGACCATCACCACGGTGCGCCCTTCTCGGTCGACCGCGCCGCGCAACAGTTCGAGAATCTCATCCCCGCGGGCCGAGTCGAGGTTACCCGTCGGCTCGTCGGCGAGCACCACTTGCGCATCCGTCGCCAACGCGCGAGCGATGGCGACGCGCTGCATCTCGCCCCCCGAGAGCTCACTGGGATAGTGCCGTGCTCGGTGCGTCATGGCCACCGCATCGAGCGCACGGGCAACCCGTTCCCGCGTTTCGCGCCGGCTGCGCCCGTCGGCGCGCAGCGGCACCGCTACGTTCTGTTCCGCGGTGAGGGTCGGCAGGAGGTTGAAGAACTGGAAGATCACCGTCACCGTGGACCGGCGCAGCCGTGCCAACTGCCGATCCGCAAGCTGGGCTACGACAGATCCGGCAACGCGGACCTCTCCTTCGTGCGGCGCGTCGAGTCCGGCGATGAGGTTCAACAGCGATGACTTACCTGAGCCGCTCGGACCCATGACGGCAAGGAATTCCCGCCGCCGCACCCACAGCGAGACCTCTCGCAACGCCCACACGGCACCCGGACCGTCTCCATAACGTTTCGACACCGAATCCAGTTCTATCATGTCGCTTCTCCGTCTGTGTTTCTCCCGCGCACGGCGCGCCCGTTTCGGCGCGTCGCCAGTCGGGCCGGCATCAACCCGGCGGCGGCCGACAGCAGCAGCGCCCCCAGGCAGAGCTGCACTGCCGTCGGCGTCGGGAACAGGTATTGAAAGCGCCAACCATTCACCATCGGGACCGAGTGCTCGACGATGATGCGCGAGATCAATGTTCCGGCAGCCAACCCGGCTACAACGCCTACCGCACCGAGCAGCGCCCCCTCCGTAACGATCGCGGCGCCGATCTGCGTGGGCGTCAACCCCACCGCGCCGAGCACGTTCAACTCCCCACGCCGGTCAAGGATCGCCGCGAGAAGAAAGTTGGTTACGCCGACGAAAGAGATCGTCAGCGCCACCAGCATCAGCACGTAGGTTAGAGAGAATACCTGTACGACCAGTTCGGCAACGTTGGCTCGGAACTCCGCGGCAGTAACGGCGTAAAGGCCGTGCGTGCCTGCGTATGCCGCCTGGATGGCTGTCCGTACGTCACGGACCCGGTCCGCGGACTCGACCCACACGAACACCGCATTAACCAACGGATCGCGCCAGAGATCCCGGTAAAGACTTCGGGTCACGCCAATGCCCCCGAGGTCACCATTTTGGAAATCCGAGACCACGCCGAGCACACGGAACGAACGCTCGCCGGACGGTGTCGCCAGCTCCAGAGTGTCGCCGCGCCTTACCCCGCGACGGTGCGCCAGCTTCTCGTTCACGACGACACCATCTCCGGCCCAGAACGCGGCGGCGATCGCACTCCAGTCGCCGTCGGTGCGCGGCAGGCCACGGGTCGCCGGATCGACGCCCTCGACGACGATCGGACCGCCGTCGTAAGTGGCACGCAGCACACGCACGCCCTGCACCTCGCGCACCCCCGGCAGAGCGGCAATTCCGGCCACGACCTCGTCCGCCACCGCCGGGCTGGTCACGAAGCTCACCGTCCCGGTCCCGGCTGTCACCACCAGATCGCTCCGATAGTATCCATCGAGCCAATCGAGCCAGGAACGCTGCAGGCTCTGCACGAGCGCCGCATCGGCGAGAGTCCAGCCGAGACCCATGACGATCGCCGCCACCACCGCAATCGCCCCGGCAGGGTTACGACCCAGAGAACCGCCGGCAAGCAGCGCCGTCGTCCCGCGGCTCCACCCCCCACACACCGAGGCGAGCGCACCCAGGACCGCCGCCAAAGCCGGCGACAACCACGCCACACTGACCAGAACGAGGCTATTAAGAACGAATATGTAGGTCACCAACGCGGTAAAGCCGAGCCGCGACGGCGCCGCCCAGATCAGGAAGGCCGCTGCCAGCAACCCACCTGTAGCGACAAGGATACTGGCGCGAATCTGAACGCGCACGCCGCGTTGCGTGGGCATCCCACGCAGGGCGCCGGCGAGAGCCTCGGTCACAATGCTCCGCGCCGCGAGCAACGTCGCCGCCACCGCCGTCACGATCCCGACCGTAAAGCCCACCAGCAACGTCGTCGCCGATGCCGTGGCCGACTCGATCGGCAAACGAATCCAGGCCGTCACCACCGTCCCCACGGTCGACATCGCGGCCCGGGCAAGAATTTGTCCCAACACCAACCCTAGCGCGGAGGAGCCGGCGGCCAACACGATCGCTTCGGTCGCCAGCCACGTGAACACCCGCCGGCGTGAGACGCCCAGTGCATGCAGCAAGGCGATGTCGCGGCGCCGTTGTGCCACCGATACGGTCGTGGTGTGGTAAATGATGCAGAGGCCGACGATCGCCCCAACCAGGCCGGCCAAAGCAAGCGTAACCCGGAACGAAAACAGCAACTCCTCGGCACGCGTCCGCTGCGCCGACGCGGATTCGACCTTGCCCACACCGTCCACCTGAGCCCCGACCGCATTGCGCACCGTCTCCGCGTCCGCACCTTCGGCGACCTCGATCTCGATACGATCGACTTTGTCGCCCGTATCGAGAAGGCGTTGTGCGGCAGGAAGGTCCATCATCGCCACCGCCCCGCCGAACAGAGCTGCCGGACCGTTCGCATCGGCCAGCCCGCGCACCACCAGCGTGCGCCTACCCCGGGGGCTCATGACGTCGAGACGACCACCGAGCTCGAGACCGTGCCGCTCCGCGAAGGGACGCGGCAGGACGATCGAGTCCGTCTGATTGAGGAACTCGATCTCGTCTCTCAGCTCGATCGCGCTGCGCGGCAGTTGGGTCTCGTAGGGATTCTCGCCAAGCAGATCGAATCCGAACACGGCGAGCATATCCCCCGGCGAGTCTGCCAGACCAACGAAACCCTCCGACACAGCGGTAACCCGACGCACGCCAGCCACCGCGCCCAGGGTGTCGACCAGGGCTCCAGGAACCCCGGCCGCATCGCCGGTGACGTGCAGGTTCGCCCGACCCGTGGTGGCGTCGACAGTCCGCCGAAACGCACTCAGCACGGCGTCCGTGACCGCGTCCGTCGCGATAATGGCCCCGACGCCAAGCGCGATACCGAGGCCGGCCAGCAGCGTACGTGCGCGGTGGTGCCGCAAGTGCGGCCACGAGAGTTCGCGAAGCATCCACATCTCGCCGTCCTATCCGCGTACCGCGCCCGGAACATGCATCAGCGCGCGCCATGCAGCGAAGAGGCCCGCCGCATCTCGAGCCAAGTACTCCGCCATGGGCACGTCCCCCGCGGACGCCGCGGCATTGCCCCCTTCCGCAGTCACCGTGTGGGCCGCCGCCACCTGCGCCGCCGCGCCCCTCATCCACGCCGGCAAGGTCGAACCCGGGCCACCGACCGCAACGCCTGCTGCGGCCATGAACAAAGCGACGGCTCCGCTCGACTGACGGGTTCCGCTCGCGGCGTCGATGGCCGCCGCCCGCAGAAAGCGCCGGGCGGCTCCGCCAACCGCCACAGCCTCGGCTTCGTCGCACGCGTACAAACGGCGCAGCGCCTCGGCGGTCAGCGCGTCCGCCAACGCCAGCGCTACCGTATTTCTCCCCCACGTACCGCCCTCGGAACTGCTCCTGTGCGGTAGCAGATCGCGGTGCAAGGCCGCCACGGCCTCCACTATTTCAACCACGACCAGCAGATCCTTTACGGGCATGCGCAACGGCAGTTGCGCCGGCTCCAGGCATCCCGCCGCTGCGATTGCAAACGCGGCGCTCCACCCCAGCCCACTGCGTGGGTCGATCACGATTCCCGCCAGCAGCTCCCCGAACAGCGGCCGCATGCGTCGGCCCACCGACACAACGCCATCCATCACGGAGCACATGTCCAGGAGCCCGGACCGCGGCCCCGGCGCAGTGCCCACGCCACCGCAGCGAGGCAAATTGTCCCAGACCAAGCCGCGCAGGGCACCGCCGACCAGCCCGGTCCCTCCCGTCACCGCGTCGGCCCCCCGCCCAAGGAACAGGTCCGCGTGCTCGTACAGCGCACGCAGCGCCGGACGTAGCGCCGGACGCCCCGGGAAGAGGCGCGCGAGTTCGCCGGCGTATCTTCGGCCCGCCCCGTCAGGGTCATCGGCAAGCAGCCGGCCAGCCAGCTCTCCGGACTCCAGCGCGGCGGCGATGCCCTCTCCCGTAAACGGGTTGGCGAGTCCGGCCGCGTCACCTACCGCCAGGAGGCCGGACTCCGAGTCGACCAGTGGCTCCACGGCTATGGGTGCAGACGATACCGGCCCGAGCGGACGCAGGGCGCCGAGCCCGACGCCAGGTCCAACGGTCAAGAGGAACTCGCGCAACACGGAGCGCAGCGAGACCGCACCGATGGCCGCCGAACGGAAGATCCCAACACCGATATTCCAACACCGCTCGGCAGCCGGGAAGGCCCAGACATAGCCGGCGTAAACCCGTCCGTGAATGCGCACCGGGAAGAAAATCCGCAACTCGCGCCCGGTCCCGTCGTCGCTGGCGAAATACCCCCGCGCCGCGATTCCCCACCCGACATGGGGCATCTTGGAACGTGGCCGCAGGAGTTGCGCTGTTCCTCCCGACCCGGTGGCAATGACCACCGCTCTTGCCCTTACGCGCACCCCCTCTCCGCCCGGCCCCAACGTGACGCCGCCGTAACCGTCGGCCCCAATCTCTATGTCTCGGGCCGCGGCCGTGACAACGTCGGCGCCGGCCGTCTGCGCGGCCGCCACCAGTCGCTGGTCGAGTTCCGAGCGCCTTATAACGCTTCCCCAACCCGGGCCGTCGTGGGTTCGGAAATCCTCGTACCACGCCTCGCCGCCGGGCTGCCGCACGAAGCGCGTGCCGACAACACGCCAACCCAAAGGCTCCAGCACCCCCATACGTCGCAACGCCGCTATGCCCCGCGGGCTCACGGCATCGCCACAGGTCTTCTCTCGGGGAAATCCACTGCGATCGATCAGCAGCACCCGCCGACCGGCGGACGCCGCGTGGAAAGCTGCCGCGCTGCCAGCCGGCCCGGCTCCCACAACCACCGCATCATACAAACGCGACATGGCCCGCTCCGCACCTGCCCGCCATCGGCACTTCGAGACCAGGTCCCGGTATCGCTGCCGTCGCTTGCCCGGCCAACCCCTGGCGCAACACCCCCTCGGTCAAGCTCTCAAGCTCCGTCAGGGCGCATCCATGGGACGACACCGCACGGAGCGCTCCGATCGCCTCGTCAGTCCAACGCCGTAACTGTGCGACGGCGGCGCTAACCCCACCCCCCGCTCGGATCGCCGACACGATGTCATCGACATCGGGCTGCGACTCCCCCCGCGCCCGTTTACCAAGGGCACAACGCAACACGGTCGAAGAAAGCCCACGGCCTGCGAGGGCATACACCACCGGCAGCGTGTAAACACCGTCGCGCAAGTCGGCCCGCGGTGCTCGCCCCAGCTCCGCGGCCGGAGCACACAGATCCCGAAGATCGTCGGCCAATTGATAGGCCAACCCCAGGAGACGACCGAAGCGCGTCAGTTTCGCCACGCTCACGGTGTCGAGGCCGCCCAGCCAACCCCCGAGCCGCGTCGCCAACTCGAACAAGCTCGCCGTCTTGTCTCGCATCACCCGTAGCCGGTCGCGCACCGACACACGTGGCTGCCCAATCAACTCGAGCTCTCGCAACTGCCCACGGCAAAGGCGCTGCCCGGCGCGCCCCACGGCTCGCCGCATCCCCACCGGGAGCTCGGCCAGCAGCTCGACGCTGGCATACAGCAGCTCCGATCCGGCTAGCGCCGCTGCCGCCGTGCCCACGCTCGCATGAACGCTCGGCTGCCCGCGCCGCTCCTCCGCTTCGTCGACGATGTCGTCGTGGTACAGCGTGGCCTCGTGCAGCAGCTCGATCGCCGCCGCCGCGCGCACCACCGCGGGCCCCATGCCGCCACCGCCAAGCCTCGCCGACAACAGCAACAAAGCGGGACGCAGACGCTTGCTGCGCACCGAGAGCAACTGCGCGTGCAATGCCCGCCCAGCCTCGGCCGAGCAGCCCACCCCACGCAGCAAGCCCTCAACCTCCGCAAGGGCCTGCACCACGCCCGCGTCCCTCAACCAGGCATGCCTATTTGTGTCCACCCGTCCTATCCCCCTTCTGCTCCCCCGCACCTTCGTCCATGTGTTCGAGGCACCGCCGACAATGCTCCAGCCATTTCAAGTGCGCCTCACCGTGCAGCAGCGCAGCCTCCAGCCCCAACTCACCGAAACCCAGCACCTCGCCACCGTTCCGCATCGCGCGGCGCTTTTGCGCCACCAGTCGCGCCAGATGCCGCTTGTAGAGCCGCTCCTGTTCGGTGATTCGCCCCAGCGCTTCCCGACTGCCCGCCGGTCGCACCACCAGCAACCGCACCAGCGTCTCATCCCGCACCGGCCGGGGCCGCATCGGCGGCCGCTGCAGCCAGCGCTCCAGCACCCGCCCCCCTTTCGCCGTCAGCCGGAACACACGCCTCCCGGTCTCGGCCGTCGCGCCGTCGTTGACCTCGGCGATCAAGCCGATACGTTCCAAGGCCCGCAGCGTCTGATAGACTTGGCCGATATTGAGCCGCCATACGGCACCCATGCGCTCGTCAAATCGCCGCTTCAGTTGGTAGCCGTAATCTCTCCGCTCCCGCAGGAGCCCCAACAGTGCGTATCGAACCACGAATGCTCCTCCAACAAGTTGCCGCCTGATTCCGCACCCGCTTCTGCCCGGCGGCTCCAATGAGTCCCGACCTACACTCGCCGCAACCGCCGCGTCAATTGATATCTGTCAACTCGGCGATGATGTTCACTGCAAGCTACATAGCTCTGTACTACCCGCAAGGCGTCTTCACGGCCGCTCGCTATCGGCCAGTCGAAACAGCGCGCCGACCGGCACCCCGAGAGCACGACTGATGAGCAACGCGTCCCTGACCGTCGGACGGATGCGACGGTTCTTGATGCGGTTCACCCGCAGCCGGGACAGACCAGCCCGTCCGGCAAGGTCGGCGTCCGACCAGTCGGCCCGAAACAACCGACCGGACATTTCGTTCTCTAGCGCTAAACGCATGGCTGGCCGCGGGCATGCCCTGAACACACCTGCCGTTCAGTACGACGTCCGGGTAGTCGAAAATCAAGGCCGAATTGGCCCCTGACATCACCTACAGTGCTACCACCGCCGTCCGCGGCCCGGGCTACCGGCAGCCGCATGGATCTATCTATCGACTCGTGAACATTCGAGTTTTATCCCCGCTTTCCCGTTGACGCATGCGGGCACCCGTAGCATCTGCTGTGCGCCCTGCAGGACCGAGGCTGACGGGCAGAGGAGGAGGGGAAGCGCCATGCGGGAGTCGACAAAGCCGCGACGTCGATGCTGGGACACGCTGCGCCACTGGTGGACGGCCGGCGCCCGGCGAGAGGAACTACTTGTCGTCAACAAGGAACTCGCGAGGCTCGCACACGAGGAGAGGTCGCCCGTCGACGCCTGCGCGATTCTGGCACGGGCCGTCGGCGACGCCATCGACCTCATCGGCACCGCCGTCTACCGTCGCGCGGCAGCAACCGACCCCTGGGAACTGGTCGCCGCTTGCGGACAGCTCACCGCCCCACATGAACTGAGCGCCGCGCCGTACCCCACGGGCGGCCGCATCGGCGCCTCTTCACCGATTCTCGCTGTTTCGTCCGGCGACGCCTACCCGACGGCCCCCACAACGTGGGGCGCTCACGCCGTCGCTCCGCGAGGCACCACCCTGATCGCACTCGGCCACCGCCGCAACGGCCGCGCCCTCAGCGCACTCGACGTCGGAATCGCAATGACGGTGGCCGCACATCTAGATGTCCTCTGGCAGGTCGCCGCGCTTGGCGACACGCTGCGTCGGCAGGTCGACGACTGCCGCCGGCTCGAGCAACAACTCGTTGCAAATAGTATCGCCGAAGTCGAGCCATCTGTGCCGATCGATGGGTTTCCAGAGATAATCGGGCGGAGCCCGGTCTTACAACGGGCACTGCTTCTGGTCGATAAAGTAGCCGCCAGCGCCAGCTCCGTCCTTATCACCGGCGAAACGGGCACCGGAAAGGAGCTGATCGCCCGCGCCATTCATGCCCGCAGCGACCGTCGCGAGGGGCCGCTCGTCAGCGTCAACTGCCCCGCCATCCCGCACCACCTTGCCGAAAGCGAGCTGTTCGGGCACGAACGCGGCGCCTTCACCGACGCCATCGACGCCCGCCCCGGCAAGTTCGAACTCGCCGACGGCGGCACCGTGTTTCTCGACGAAATCGCCGAACTGCCCCTACCCCTCCAGGTGAAACTGCTGCGCGTACTTCAAGAACGCGAGATCCAACGACTGGGCGCACGCAAGTCCCGCCGCCTCGACATCCGCATCGTCGCCGCCACCAATCGCGATTTGCGGGCCGAAATGCCCCATGCCTTCCGCGACGACCTCTACTACCGCCTCGCCACCGTCACCATCGACGTACCAGCGCTGCGCGAGCGAGCCGACGACATACCCGTACTCGCCACCCACTTCGCCACCGCCGCCGCCAGCGCCGCCGGCAAACGCATCCTCGGCTTCACCGGACGCGCCCTCGCCATGCTGCGCTCGTACCATTGGCCCGGTAATGTCCGCGAACTCCGCAACGTAATCGACCGCGCCGTTCTCCTCTGCGCCGGCGATACCATCCGCCCCGAACACCTAACCGGCTTCGACGCCTACGGCGCCGACAGTCATAGTCTCAGCCACATCGTCCGCGAGGAAAAAGTTCGCCGCGTCCGCGACGCCCTGCACCAGAGCAATGGCAACCAGGCCGCCGCCGCCCGCCTGCTGGGAATGTCCCGCTCCAACTTCGGCCGCCTCCTCAAGTCGCTCGGACTGAAGACGCCTGCCACCCCGGCCGATGAGGCGGGGATGCGAGAGGTGGGATGATCCTTACTTCGCCAACAACCTTCTACCGCGGCGTCGCCTCCGGCTCGGCGCGCCGCAGATACTCCACGATGGCCGCAGCCTGCGCTGCGGTTATGGTCCACCGAAAATGCGGCATCGTCGGCTTCTGCTGCCCCAGCATGTGCCAGATCGAAGCGCGCAGTTGCTCCGGATCGTGGGAGCTAAAGTAGTTCGCGTCGAATACGACGCGCGGCATACCCAGTGCCTCGGCAAGTCGCCCCTCGCCGCGCCCGTCGTCGCCGTGACAGGCAGTACAGTTGCGGTCCCAGCTCTCGAAACCGGGCGACAGCAGTCGTAGGAAGGCTGCCAGTGGCTCACCTTCGGCTTCAGGCAGTCGCGGCACCAGAGCCGGCATCTTCGCGTGCCCGCGACGAACCAGCGCTACCAGCGAATCCGGCCGGCCGACCGCCTCGAGGCGCACCGGCGTCAGGTCCGCGGAGCGGGCAACGCCGGCCGGCAGATCGCGCGGAGCCCGACCGTACGGCCCGTGGCAGATTTCGCAGCGGTCGAGGTATATTTCGCGCCCCACTTCGACCTGCGCCCAATCGATGGCCGGGAGCTTCTTCATGTAGGCGGCAATCGCCTCCACCTCGGCCGCCCGTGCCTGCAACGCCGGCAAGTCTACCCCGAGCTGGAGCGCGGCACCGTCGCGAATCCGCCGCACCAGATCGGCAGTGGAGTACTTATCGAGAAACCCCTCGCGCAGATCGCGCGGACGGCTGGAAAACAACTCCGCATCGGGCCCGTCGCCGCGGCCGTCGGAACCGTGGCAAGGAGCACAGTGACGGCGGTACAACCGCTCGCCGCTCGACTCGGCAGCCCCGGCGACGGAAGCCAGCACCACGAGCAGCAGCTCGATTGCGAGCATCCTCGGGTAAGAAACCTTGATCATGCTGCGGCCAGTTCATAGCTCAACTTAGCTGCACGCCGAAACACGACTCGCCGACACCGGAGCCGTCGGCGCGCGTCAAGCCCGCATCGCGGGAAGTCCAGCCGGATTCGTGCCGACGCGTCTTGGCACCGCCGGTGCCCCGTCATCCTTCGAAGCACACTTCCCTCTCGGTCTCTCCTTCTCCGTGGTAAGATCGTTTCGGGACCTGGGATGACGAAACGAGGAACGTAGAAAGGGCCTTCACATGCACTACAGCCGTCTTTTCGTGGCAATCGCGGCCATGTCGGCGCTTGCGCTTGCAGCATCGGCCTCGGTCGCCCAGTGCAATCCCACCTGCCAGGGGGACTTCAACTCCGACCAGCAGGTTACCGTCGACGAGATCCTGGTTGCGGTAAACAACGCCATGGGAAACTGCGGCGGATCGGCCGAGCAGCGGGGATGTCTCGCCTCGGGGGGCTCGGTTTCCACTACGCTGTGCTGTTCGAGCGCACCTGACTTCCCGGATATGTGCGAGATCGGCGCCTGCGGTTGCGCACCGATGTTCAGTCGCAATGTCCCCACTTGCGACTGTGGACTCGGCCGCTGCTTCAGTCGCGCGCAGCTTGCTTGCGTCCCGTAGTCGTACGGCCGCCCCGGGGGCGGCGCCGACCCGAGCGCAGCGGACTCGCGCCCCCGGGTGAGCCCGGCGCATCTTTTTCCGGCCGATCGCCACTTATCCCGTCATGTAGTCCCCGAACTGACCCGGAGTCCGGTTGCCGGAACCGTGTCGCACAACTTCCGCAGCCAGCTTTGCCAGTATAGAAGAAGAGCAATGACCGTCGCCGTCCAAGGAACAACCGATCCGCGGTTCGCCGCAGTGCAAGAGGTTTTTCGCGAGAACTTCGCGACCCGCGGCGAGGTCGGCGCGGCGCTGAGCGTGACCGTCGACGGGCGCACTGTGGTCGACCTGTGGGGCGGATACTCGGACCGGCGGACTCGAACCCCGTGGACGCCGGATACGTTGACGATGATCTTCTCAGCCACCAAAGGCGCGACGGCATTGTGCGCCCACGTGCTCGCGAGTCGCGGCCACCTCGATCTCGACGCACCCGTGTGCCGCTACTGGCCGGAATTCGCCGCGGCTGGAAAAGAGCGGATCACCGTGGGCATGTTGCTCAATCACCAGGCGGGTCTTCCCGCCATAGCCCGCAATCTTCCCCCCGACGCCATCTTCGACTGGCCGACGCTGACCGAGGCTCTTGCCGAACAGCCACCCTACTGGGAACCCGGCACGGCCCACGGCTATCACGCCATGACGTTCGGCTGGCTCGTCGGCGAGGTCGTTCGCCGCATCAGCGGCAAGACCGTCGGCACTTTCTTCCGCGACGAGATCGCCGCTCCACTCGGGCTCGATTTCTGGATCGGCCTGCCCGCAGAATACGAGCCCCGCGTCGCCCCGGTGCGCCTCCCACCACCACAGCGCAAGGCTTCACCGCTTCTGGCCGCCATGCTCGACCGCGATTCCCTGACCTCGCGCACGTTCCTCAATCCCCGTGGCATGATGATGCCCGGCCAGGCCAACTCTCGCACTGTCCGCGCCGCCGAGGTACCCGCCGCCAACGGGATATGCACTGCGCGGGCTCTCGCCGGCATGTACGCACCGCTCGTCGCCGGAGGAAAGACCGGAGGCAACCGCGAACTTGTCGGCCCGACCATCCTCGCCCGACTCGGCGTCGCCGAGTCGGAAGGTCCGGACCGAATCCTGTCCATCTCGACCCGCTTCACCGCGGGCTTCATCAAGACGACCGACAACGGCGACGAAGACAGCATACGCCTCGGACCCAACCCCGAGGCTTTCGGGCATTCGGGCGCCGGCGGCTCTCTGGGTTTCGCCGACCCGGTAGCCCGGGTGGCGTTCGGGTACGTCATGAATCAGATGGGCCCGGGACTCCTTCTCAACCCGCGCGGGCAACGGCTGGTGGAGGCGGTGTTTGAGGGCTTGGGGGCCTGAGGGCCTCGGGGAGACGGGGGCGCCTCCGTCCGACAGCTCAACTGCTTGACGGTGTAAGGCCTTAAGGCCACCTGGTCTCGTCCCCGCGTGCCTTCGTCGCTACTTACGGCTGGGAAAACTCCGCGCCACTATGGTACCGCTGGTGTAGTCACCTGCCCTTGGGCGCCGACTCGATAGCCCTAAGAACTCTCGGAAATCGACCCTTCATGCTACGTCCTCCTCTCTTAACGATCCGCACCGCACTGCTCGCCCTGGCGTGTGCGGCCACGGCGTTGCCTGCGGTTGCCGACATCTCCTTCGTCACACGGCAAGATTATCCGGCCGGCTCCGGCCCCACCGCCGCCGTGGCAACCCACCTCAACGACGATCGGCAGCCAGACCTGGTCGTCATAGACAGTCGCGGACTCCTCACGCTGCTGGGCGTGCAGCCATCTGGGTTTTCGACTCCGACCTTGCTGCGCATGACACCGCCTCCCGAGGCAATCGCCGTCGCTGACTTCAACGGCGACGGACGGGCCGATGTCGTGGCGGGTGGCAACGACGCAGCAGTAACGCTCCATCCGGGCGACGGGACCGGCGGGTTCGTGACGGCGCGGAGTTTCCCGGTCTCGGCGGCCGTGTCGGCGATGGCGGTCATTGACGCCAACGGGGACCCGAGCCTCGACCTCATCATCGGACATCAAGCGGGTTTGTCTCTCCTGCTGAACGACGGTCGTGGGGGGTTCACGAAGCCACGTGAGCTACTGACCGGGTTCCGCGTACGTACAGTCGTCACCGGCGACTTCAGCGGCGACGGGCGCACAGACGCGGTGGTGACCGACCCGGAGCGCAACGCCGTCATCGTCCTGGTCGCTACAAAGGCCGGCGATTTCGACGCCCGACCCCACACTGCAGCCGGCGCCGGTCCGCGCCGGGCCGTCGCAGCAGACCTCAATCATGATGGCCGTCTCGATCTCGCACTGCTCGACGACCGCGGCGTCGTCGTTCTGGCCGGCGACGGCACCGGCGGCTTCAGCAACTCACAGTTGGTCTGGCGTGACGATCGCCTGCGCGGCCTCGCGGCAGCGGACCTCAACGGTGACGGCCGGCAGGATCTGGCTGTCGTCGATCCCCGCCGCAACCTTGTCCTGGCATTGTTCGGCGCCGCGGACGGGACGTTCCTTAGCGGGCCACTCATGAGTGTGGGCGCGGGTGCGGAAGCGCTTCTTGCCGCCGATGTCACCGGTGACCGCTACGTCGATCTGGTGGCGTTCAACCGCGGTGGCGACTCGCTCACCCTCTTGAAAGCCCTGGGCCGCGGGCGCTTCGCCGGCCCACCGTTGCTCGACACCAGTGGCGACCCAGTCGCTGCCACCCTAGCGGACTTCGACAATGACTCGCACCTCGATGCCGCGGTTGCAAGTCAGGGGACGGACACGGTTCACGTCCTTCTCGGTGACGGCGCGGGTAATTTTACCCCTCGCGCAACGGCGCGAGTCGGTCGTGAACCACGCGCACTGACGGCAGCCGACTTCGATGCCGACGGCTGGCTCGACCTGGCGGTGGTCGGGTTTGCTTCCGATGACGTCGCCGTGCTCGCGGGCACTGGCGGGGGGGCGTTTACAGCGCCGGTGCTCGTTGGTGTCGGCGTCGGGCCCACCGACCTGGCTACCGGCGACTGGAACGGCGACGGTCACCTCGATCTCGCCGTCGCCAACAGCATTTCCGACAGCCTTTCACTGGCGTTCGGCGACGGTCGCGGCCGTTTCACCGAGGTACAGAGCTTCCCGGTTGTACCGCGGCCCACATTTCTCATCACCGGCGACTTGAACGCCGACCGGCGCGCCGACCTGGTGATCGGAGCGCGACACTCGGATCAGGTATCGATTCTGAAAACCGCGAAGGCGGGGTTCACTCCGCCCGCACCCGGAGATCTTGGCGGTCGGGTTAGACCGTCGGTTTCCGAGGATTTCAACCTCGACGGGGTGATCGATCTTGTCGTCAGTGAAACCACGGGCGATGATCTGTCGATCCTGCCGGGACACGGCGACGGCAAGTTCGGCGAGCCCGTGCGCTTGCCGGTCGCTCGGCAGCCGATGGCGGCAGCCGCGGGCGATGTCAACGGCGATCGCCTCCCCGACCTGCTCGTCATCAGCCGCGGCACAAGAACGGTAGCGATGCTGCTCAACGACAGCCGGTCTTCGTCAAAGCGACCGCTCGCCACCGCCCTGCCGGCGGAAACCGCGGCGCACGTCACGGACCCATGGGAGCGAGCGGCGGTAGGATGGTGACGACGAGCCGGCGGGCCGGCGCGATCGCCCGACAGCCCAACAGTCTGACAACCCGCCTTGAGGACCGCGTCAGTTACACCGGATAGAGTGGGCGTCGCCGGCACAGGCTTTATCTTGCGTTGTGAAGCCGGCGACCAGCGTGACCACGACAACGACTTGCCTACGCCTGGCGATGCTTGACACGACAGACCTGCTTCCCGGGCCGCTGGCGTTACAGGCCCCTGAAAATGCGTACCCGGGTCGCTTCGCGAATGTCAATCGGCAACTCCGATCCGACATAACCTTCGAGCGCCGGCCGGTTCTCCGCTTCATCCGGCAGCGATCGAGATCCGCAGGAGATCGGCTTTCCAAGAGGTCGGCGAAGGCATGGTCGCGAGGGCGGAGACGTTATGACCGAGTCATGTCGTTCCAATCGAACCGCGCCGAGAACTATTCGGAGGGCGTTGCCTCCTGCTTGCCGCCGGCGATAGATAGTCTTCCCATGAGCCTCAGCGGCGCGCAGATGTTCACCACCGAGGTGCTGGCCTCGGTCCCGCTCTGTTTTGCGACGATTACCGACTTCGAGCGCTACCCTGCATGGTTCTCCGCCGTCGCCGCGGCGCGCGTCCTGGAACGCTACCGCAATGGACTCGGCAAACGCGTCGAGTTCACCGCCGACCTGCGCCTGAAATCCATTCGCTACGTCCTCGCCTACAAGTACGACAAACCACGGGCACTGTCGTGGGAATCCATCGGCGGCGACGTCGAATCGATCCAGGGCGACTACCAATTCGAAAAGATCACCCCCAGCATCACCCGCGCCACCTGCCGGCAGGAAATCGCACTGGGCTTCTGGGTCCCCGGACCAGTCCGCAAGATCATGGAGGGCCAGGCCCTGCGGCAGTCGGTTCTCGAGCTCAAGGTCGCGGCGGAGGCCGCCGCCCTCCGAGCCGACAAACCCGGCCGGTAGGCAGTCGTCGTTCCCTACTCTCCAATCGTCCCACGACCAACGATTCCAGCGCTGGCTTGCACCGCGCGCTTCCGGTAGCGTCCAGGCATGCTGCTTTGGTCCAACGCCGCCGCCCAGGTGCGCAGCGTCCGGAGGTTGTTGGTCGGCCTGTTCTTCGCCAACTTCTTCCGATTGTTGCTCGTCGCGGTAAGCGCCGCGCAGTGGGGAATGGCATGGTGGCTCTTCCCCGGCGCGATCGGCAGTTTGCCGGTCGCCGCGCAACTGGCCGCGCCAGTCGGCGTCTACGGATTCAACCTCGCCCTCGCCTCCCGCACACGGCGTGAACGCCGTGTGCACAGCCCGACTAATGCTCTGCCCCGCCTGTACTACGCCGCGGCTTTCACTTGCCTCTTCTGCTGCCTTTTCCTTGCGAGCACGGGGGTGCTCTGGATCTCCGCCCGTACAGTGCTCGGCGCCGTCGCCACGCAGGCACGCGGCGCCACCGTGGGAGTCGAAATGGACCGCAACCTGGACAGCGGATTTCGCTGGTTCGCCAATGCCGGGGTGGCCGCAATCGCCCTCGCCTTCCTCTATGGTTACACCGTCGGCCAACGCCGGCTGACGGTTCGCCACGTACCTGTGCTCAGCAGGCGGCTACCGGCCGCCCTCGACGGTCTCCGCATCGCGCAGATCAGCGACATCCACATCGGCCAGAACCTCCGCCGCCGCGAACTCATGAACTTCGTCGCGCGGGTCAACGAGCTGGACGCCGACATCGTGTGCGTCACTGGCGACATCGCCGACTCTCCGTTGGCCGATCTCGAAAGCTTTCTGCCCATTCTAGCCGGTCTCGATGCACGCCGCGGGGTGCTGGCTATCCTCGGCAACCACGATCACTACGCCGGCGCCGATCGCGTGGAAGCCGCGCTGCGCCGCCTGACACGGTTCGTGGTGCTTCGCGACCAATCCGCCACGATACAGCTCAGGCAAACGCGCTTGCACGTCATTGGCCTCGACGACCGCGGTCGCGACTGGGCCCGCGGTGTCCACGAAGCCACCGCACTCGCCACGGCAATCGAGGCGGTGCCGGCCGGCGAACCTGTCCTGCTGCTCTGTCACCGACCCGACATCTTCCCCCAGGCCGCCGCTCGCGGAGTGGCGCTAACACTTGCGGGACATACGCATGGCGGGCAGATCGGCATCCCGTGGTTCAATGGACGGGTTCGCAACCTTGCCGAACTGGTTACCCGGTTCGATCGCGGTTTATTCGAACACAACGGCAGCTTCCTTTACGTCAACTGCGGCCTCGGCGTCACCGCCCAGCGCATCCGGCTGAGCACGCCGCGGGAGATCACGCTCCTCGAGCTACGCCACCCCGACACCCGGCGGAGCGAGGCCTGAAAACAGTGCACGTACGCGGGCCGGAGAAGATCCCGCGAGAATGCTAGCCGCCTCGCGGCGTAACCGGACGTGCGACCGCACCTCGCCCTCGCTGGCGTTCGATCGCGAGGGCGTGCTCGGCAACCAGCCCATCGGGGCAGAGAAACAGAAACGCTTTCGCCGCTATGACGGCGACACACAGATCGTCGAAGAAGCCGAACCAGTCGCCGTCGAGCGGAGTGAAATAGGACCACTCGACGAATGGATCGTAAGGGAACAACCAGTAGACCAAACCCAGCACCAGAATACCGCGCGCCGCCGCCGGTGTTCGCCGGTCCCGTGCCAGGCGGAAGAACGTCCGTACCCCGTGAACGGAGTAGCGCAGGACCTCGACCGAGCCGCGCAAAGCGAACATGCGGCGATCGAGTACAGACGCCACGGCCACCACGAGGCAATATCCGACGACCGAAGCGACCACCCACAACCAGAGCGCCCCGACTTCGGCAAACACCATCATCAGCCGCTCCAACGTTCTGTCGGCGCGCGTAACGCTGCGCTGCATCTCGCGGTCGATGGCCGGCTGTGCTGCAGCACGCGCAGCCACCGTCCACGCGCCTCCGCATATCGAACCAAGGCGCCACACCGCTTTCCTCCGGCAGTTCCGCCTCATGGGCCCGTCAGCTAGACTCACGCCTACGCCGACGGCGGCAGAACTGCAAACGGTCCTACGTGAGAAAGGAGCCTCGTATGCGCCACCCTGACGGCCTGACCTTAACCGGCGCCGCCGTGTTCTTTGCCCTGAGCGTCGCCGGCACGGCGCCGGGGCAGGAAGCCGGGACGTCCTCGCGCCGAACCGTCTCGGTGACCGGCCATGGAGAGGTCGATGCCACCCCGGACCTGGCGGTGATCAGCTTCGCCATCGAAACCACGGGCACCAAGGCCGCGGACGCCATCGCCGACAATGCCCGGCGGGCGGACGCCGTGATCAAGGCCGTCCGCAGCACCCTGGGCAAGGACGATCGTGTCGCCACCACGCGTTATTCGCTCGAACCCCGCTACGAACAAACCCGCCGCGGAGAAGGGGAACAGCCCCGTATCGTCGGTTACGTGGCGCGCAACGAAGTGCGGGTGGAGACCCGCGCTGTCGACGCCCTCGGCAGCCTCATCGATACCGCGACGGCAGCCGGCGCCAACCGCGTCGCCAACCTGCAGTTCACGCTGAGCAAGAAGAACGAACACCAGGGTGCGGCCATCGAGGGTGCCGCCACCGACGCACGTGCGCAGGCCGAGAGCATCGCCCGAGGCCTCGGTGTCAAGCTCATCCGCATCGTCGCCGCCACCACCAGCAGCGGCCCGGTGGTCCCGATGCGCCGCTTCGACTACGGCATGATGGCCGCCGAGGCTCGATCTCCGACCCCGATCGAACCCGGCACGGTCAGCGTGTCGGCAACGCTGACCGTGACCTGGGAGATCGAGTAAGGGCTGGCCGGGCGATCGATGAACGCTCACCTGGGCAGACGACGGCCGCCGTTCGCCGGTCGCCTTCGACCGCCCAGGAAGGACCAACCGCCGATCGCCGGTCGTGGTTCATCGGTCCGGCGACCAGCGGTTGCAAACTCTCATCCGGCGGCTCATCCTGCACGTATGAACACTCCCGCGTTATGGGGTCTGGCCGTAGTGACCGCCGCGGTCCTCCATCTGCCAGCCACCACCGCCACCGCCGAATCCCCGGCTCGAGTCGGGCCGCCGGCACAGATCGACGTGAACCGACCCCAGACGCCGTTCGATTGCGACCTCCCCATCGGCATCAACTGGTACGGTTCGACGAAACGCTGCTTGCAGTACATGTGCGGCGACAGGAACGTTTACAATCAGTGGATCTTCGACCAGGACAACCGGCGGCGCAGGAATCCCTGTTACGGGCAGAGTCCGACCGACTTCGGCGAGGAGTTCCAGCACTAGCTGCGCGCTTCGGATTCGGATACGGAACGGTGGGGTAGCGGCCGGAACGCGGAGAGCGGGGCGTTGGCCATTAGAAAGTCCTTGTTCAATCCTCTACGCAGCGACCGCCCCGCCCGCCCCCCCTTACGGCGTGTGGCATAAGCCGGCCACTACAGCGCCGCCTCGAACAATCCTGCCGCACCCATGCCGCCCCCGACGCACATCGTCACGATACCCCAGCGCTTCTTCTGTCGCTGCAACTCGAGCAACAGGTGTCCGGTCTGGCGTGCACCGGTCATACCGTAGGGATGTCCGATCGAGATGGCGCCGCCGTTCGGGTTCAGCCTGGTCGAGTCGATGCCGAGCTTGTCCCGCACATAGACGGCCTGCGAGGCGAACGCCTCGTTGAGCTCGACGATGTCGATGTCGTCTATCTTCAGGCCATGCTGCTTGAGCAGCTTAGGCACGGCAAACACGGGGCCGATGCCCATCTCGTCGGGCTCGCAAGCCGCAAACACACAACCGCGGAAAAACCCGAGCGGCTTGATGCCCAGCGCCTTGGCGCGGTCAAGCGACATAATGAGGTTTACCGACGCGCCGTCGGAGAACTGCGAAGAGTTGCCCGCCGTAACCGAACCACCTTCCTTGAAGGCCGGGGCCAGCTTCGCGAGCCCCTCGGGGGTCGTGTCCGGTCGATTACACTCGTCGCGGTCGACAACGACCTCCTTTTGCGAGGTCACGCCGGTCGCCTTGTCGGTGACGTCCATCGTCGCCTTCATCGGCGCGATCTCGTCCCTGAATTTGCCCGCCTTTTGCGCCGCTGCCGTTCGCTGCTGCGAGGTCAGGGCGAATTCGTCCTGCTTCTCGCGACTCACCTTGTATCGGGTCGCCACCACCTCGGCGGTGAGGCCCATGGGCATGTAGATGTCCTTCTTGTGATCGAGGAGCCACGGGTTGAAAAGGTTGTTCTTGTTGAAATCGTTCTGCAGCATCGTGATGGACTCGATGCCGCCCCCGATAACCACATCTGCCCCCTCCACCATTACCATGTGCGCCGCGTTGGCGACGGCATTGAGGCCCGAGGAGCAGAACCGACTGACCGTCACGCCCGGAACTGTGATCGGCAAACCGGCGAGAACCGCGACGTTGCGGCCGGCGTTGAACCCCTGCGGACCTTCGGGGAATCCCGTCCCGATCACGACCTCCTCGATCTCCTTCGGATCGAGCTGCGGAACCTTCTTCACGACTTCTTTGATACAGTGAGCTGCCATGTCATCCGGACGGGTGCGATTGAAAGAGCCGCGAAACGACTTGGCCATGCCGGTCCGGGCGGTGGCAACGATGACTGCTTCACGCATGACGAGGTCTCCTTTGGACTTGCAAAACTGGCGGATGGTGTCAGGAGTCAGCCTCGGTTGCAAGCAGGGTCGCGGTCGGGGAGACGGAGGGAGGTGATCCGGTGCGGCAGACGTGCTGTGGCCTCGCGACGATTCTGGTGTGTGCCCTCGCCGCGGCGCAGACGGAGCGGCAGGTGCAGGTCCCTCTGCGACTGGACCACGCTTTCGTGCAGCAGGCGCTCGTGCAACAGGTCTATGGGGGGAAGCCCGGCAAAGCAGAGGTTTGGAATGACGGCAAGGACTGCGCTTACGTGCGCCTCTGGGACCCAGTGGTCAGCAGCGCCGGCGATCGGCTGCGCGTCGTAACGCGCGGCGAGGGGCGACTCGGAACCGCCGTCGGCGGCCTGTGCCTGTCGCCGATCACGTGGGACGGATTCTTGGAGCTGATCGAGGTCCCCAGCGTCGGTCCCGATGGCGATGCCATCAGGTTCGCGATCGCCGACTCGCACGTCTACGACTTGCAGTGGAAGAAGCCTCTGATGACCGGACGGCTATGGGACCTCGTCAAGGATCGCGTGCACCCGAGGTTTGCCGCCGTCAGTATCGACATTGGGGGGCCTTTGCGCGACCTGCGCGAGCTACTTCCGTTCTGGGTCGCCGGCAGGGACACCCTGCAGGTGCGACGGATGCTCGAGTCCGTACGCGTCAGCGCCGTCGCGGTGACCGACGCCGGCCTCGGCGCGACGCTCGCCTTTGAAGTTGCGGCACCGCCGGCAACCAGCCCTGCGCCCGCAGAACCCACGCTGACCCCGGAAGAACTGCGGCGCTGGGACGACGCCCTGCAGCGCTGGGACGCGTTTCTGACCTTCGTCATCAAGGTATTCGGCCGGGACCGCGCGGCACCCGATCTCCATGCGGCCTTGCGAACGACATTGATCGAGGGCCGCTACGAGATCGTCGAAGTCCTCGCTCCGACGACTCCAGAGGCGTACGATCCGACGCCGGCTTTGTTCCTGAAGACCTGGGAGCGGCTCGCCCCGGTGTTGCGCAACGCCGCCGCGACGCAGCCGGGATCAGTGGGGCTGCGCTACATCAGCTTCATAACCGCAGCGGATGCTCTGGTGGCGCTGCACGAGCTCGGTCCGGGGATGGGGATCGAGATCTCCGGCGACGGCCTGCGGCGTATGGCTCGCATCCTCGCTCCGACTGCGGACGAAGACCCTTTGGCGTACTCCACCGAAGTCGACCCGGAGTTGCGCGACCTGTTCGGCTTCGGTGCACCGTTGCCGCCTCCCGACGTCCCTCCCGACGCCGTCGAATCGCAATCCTGGTGGCGACAGTGGTGGCTCACGCGACCGGCATTGGCCGGCGAGGCGCCGCCGCCCGCAAGCGTATCCGGATGGCTGCCCACGACCGACCGCATCGACGATTACTTGCGAGCGGTACGCCAGGTACTCGACGACGCCACGGCCGCAACCCTCGATCGCCAGCCCCTCGGCGAGTCCTACCTCGATCTGTACCGCCGACTGGTGCTGGCGACGGCGTGGCAGGAAAGCTGCTGGCGCCAGTTCGTACGCAGCGGCGGGCAGGCAACTTACATCCGCTCACCGGTCGGTGCCGTGGGTTTGATGCAAATCAACGAGCGGGTCTGGCGCGGTTTGTACGATATTCGCGGCCTGCGCTGGGACATCCGGTACAACGCCCGCGCCGGGACCGAGATTCTGCAGCACTACCTGCGCGACTACGCCATCGCCCGCGGCGAGCACGAACGCCCCGGCGGTCATGACAACCTGGCCCGTGCCACCTACGCCGTGTACAACGGCGGTCCCGGACATCTGGCTCGGTACCGCAAGCCGCAGACATCCCGCCAGTTGCGTCACATCGATCGCGTGTTCTGGGAGAAGTTCAGCGCCGTAAGCGAGGGACGGGAGTCCGAAGTGAGGCGGTGTTTCGTGGGGGCCTGAGGGCGGTCGCGCTACCGTTCGGAACCCTCGCCCGCGCGGCGCTTACGCACGATCGTGAGGCCGTCGGCAATAGGAACCATCACGCTTTCGACCCGCGGATCGACGGCAAGACCATCGTTGAGGGTTCGCAGGGCAAGCGTATCCGCGTCCTGCGCGTAGGGGTTGGCAACCTCGCCCATCCACAGCACGTTATCGAACAGGACCAGGCCATTCGGGCGCAGGCGCAGCAGAATCTCCTCGAAGTAGTCGGAGTAGCCGGGCTTGTCGGCATCGACAAATGCAAGGTCGAATTGCTCCGTCGGCGGCAACCCGCGCAGGGTTTCCAGGGCAGGACCAAGTCGGAGATCGATCTTGTGAGCGACATCGGCCCGCTCCCAGAAGCGCCGGCCGATCGATGTCCATTCCTCGCTGATATCGCAGCACAGAAGGCGCCCGTCGTCGGGCAATGCCCGTGCCAGACACAGGGCGCTGTAACCGGTGAAAGTGCCGACCTCGATCGCGTGTCGCGCGCCGATCGCTCGTGCCAGCAGAGCCATGAATGCTCCCTGCTCCGGTGCGACCTGCATCAGACTGATGTTCCCGAGAGCCGCAGTTTCCTCAGCCAGTTCGGCAAGCAAAGGGTCCCGATCGCTGCGGTGCGCAACGAGATAACTGTACGTCTCCGGCGTCAAAGCGATGAACTTGTCGAGCACGGGTCCGATCTCCATCCGGTTCGCAGCGACGGGCCCGGCGCAGCTAGCGCACCACCAACACCGGGCAATGGGCGTGGCGCACGACCCGTTCGGCGACGCTGCCCAACAGGAGGTGGCGCAAGCCGGTTCTACCCTTGGTGGCAATCACGACCAGATCGACCCCTTCCTGTTCGGCAACTCGGATTATCTCCTCCGCCGGCATGCCATGGGCGACCACGGTACGGTAGCGCACACCGGCGAGCGGTCCGGTCTTCGGCACACATTCGATCAAGGCGTTGCGAGCGTCGATCTCGGCCCGCTCCCGTGCATCGGGCCCGAGCACATCGCTGGGATAGTACTGCGCATACATAGGATTGGGCACAACCAGGGCTTCGAAGACGTGACAGAGCAAGACTTCGGCCTCCTGATCGGCAGCGATGCGAAAGGCGTGGTCAACGGCATGGTTTCCCGCCTCGGAGAAGTCGGTGGTCACGAGTATCCGGGTGAAGTATTCGAACATGCGCACACCCTCCGGTCCCGAGTATACCTGCTTCCGCGCCGACGAACAGGGATCGAGACAGGTCCCACCGGATTGGCCCCGCGACCGCTTCGGGGTATTGAAACGCCACAGCGGCAGGCTCCCATGTCAGAAACGATTCTCGTAGTTAACGCCGGCTCTTCGAGCATCAAGTTCGCCCTGTTCGACGTCGGCACAAGCGGCAGACTGGCGCCCGGGGCGCACGGCCAGGTCGAGGGTATCGGCACCGCGCCGCGGCTGACGGTCGGCACCGGCGGATCGGCGAGCATCGACCGGCCATGCCCGAAGGCCGCGACGCACCAGGGTGCGCTCGACGAGATCCGGCACTGGCTCGGCGAGCACTTGAGGGGCGGTGTCGTTCGGGCCGTGGGCCATCGTATCGTACACGGTGGCCAGGAGTTCGCCACCCCGGTGCGGATCGATGCGGCAGTGCTCGCCGCGCTCGAACAACTGATCCCCCTCGCACCGCTGCACCAACCGCACAACCTTGCCGTCATCCGGGCGGTGGCTGAGTCGATGCCCGAGGTGGCGCAGGTGGCCTGCTTCGACACTGCCTTTCACCGCTCGCAGCCGCCGGTTGCGCAAGCCTGCGCGCTGCCGCGGCAGATCACGGATATGGGGGTGCGGCGTTACGGCTTCCACGGCCTCTCGTACGAGTACATCGCCTCGGCCTTGCCGACCCTCGCTCCGGAAGTCGGCGACGGCCGAGTCGTCGTCGCCCATCTCGGTAACGGCGCCAGCATGTGTGCCATGCGGGACGGCCGAAGCGTCGCGACCACGATGGGGTTCACTGCCCTCGACGGCCTGGTGATGGGTACCCGCTGCGGGGCCCTCGACCCCGGGGTGCTACTCTACCTGATGGACCAGCGAGGGATGGACGCCCGTGCGTTGGAACGGTTGCTGTACCACGAGGCGGGTTTGCTGGGCGTCTCCGGCATCTCGAGCGACATGCGAACGTTACTCGCCAGTGGCGAGGCGCGCGCCGCGGCTGCCGTCGACCTCTTCGTGTACCGGATCTCGCGCGAGCTGGGCTCCCTGGTAGCCGCCCTCGGCGGTGTCGACGCACTGGTGTTCACCGGCGGCATCGGCGAGAACGCCGCCACAATTCGCGCCCGGGTGTGCACCGACGCCGCATGGCTGGGTCTGGCCCTCGATCGCGCCGCCAACGAGGCCGGCGGCCCATGCATCTCCCGCTCGCCCGCACCGCCATCCGCCTGGGTAGTGCGAACCGACGAAAACCTCATGATCGCCCGCCATACGCAGCGCGTTCTGACGGCTTCCGCCGCACCGCTTTCAGCGCCACGGCGGTAACCTGCTGCCGGCCTCCGCCTTCCGCCTAGGTCAGCCCCAACCGGCGCGCAATGATAACCTTCATGATCTCGTTCGTGCCGGCATAGATGCTCTGCACGGCCGCATCCGCGTAATCCATGGCGATGGGATACTCCAGCATGAACCCATAGCCACCGTGGAGCTGCACGCAGTCGCTGGTCAATCGCTTCTGGAGATCGGTCGTCCACCACTTCGCCATGCTCACTTCCTTGACGATATCCTCGCCGCGCACGTGGGCGACGAGCAGCTTGTCGACAAACGCCTGACCGATCTCGCACTCGGTGGCGTACTCGGCAAGCTTGAACTGCGTGTTCTGGAAGGCGGCGACGGACTGGCCGAAAGCCTTACGCTGTTTGGTGTAATCGATGGTGTCGGCAAGGGCCCGCCGGCACGAGGTTATCGACGCCACGGCGATCGACAGCCGCTCCTGTTGGAGTTTCTCCATGAGCATGCGGAAGCCCTGCCCCTCCGCACCGAGAAGGTTGCGTACCGGCACCGCGCAGTCCTCGAACGACAGTTCGCTGGTGTCCTGACCGCGCAGGCCGAGCTTGTCCAACTTCCTTCCCTTGACGAACCCGGGTGTACCCGCCTCGACCAGAATCAAGCTAATGCCCTGGTGGGGCGGGTTGGCGTCGGGATCGGTCTTGGCGACGACGATGAACAGGTCGCCGATCTGACCGTTGGAGATGAATGTCTTGGAACCGTTGAGGATGTAGTGATCGCCGCGCCGGAGGGCGCGCGTTTGCACATTCGCCAGGTCGGAGCCGGTGCCGGGTTCGGTCATGGCGATGCCGAGGAGGATATCGCCGGCGATCGCCCCCGGGAGGTACTTCCGTTTCTGTTCGACGTTGCCGTACGCAACCAGGTAGGGCATGCAGATGTCCGAGTGCAGCGAGATCATCATGGCGTGCGCTCGGATCCACGTCATCTCCTCGATAATGACGGCATCGTAAAGGAAGTCCCCGCCGGCACCGCCGTACTCGGCGGGCTGGTTCGCACCAAGGAAACCTGCCGCCCCGGCTCGCCGCCAGGTTTCGCGGTCGCTCATACCGCGGAGGTTCCACTCGGGGATCTTGGGCATTACCTCCGCCTCCGCAAAGCGCCGGAACTGGCTACGAAACTGCTCGTGTTCTTCGGTGAAGATATCGCGTCGCATGCAAGCCTCCTGACGGGCACCCGGCCGTCCGCACGCGAGTGAACGCGGGCGTGGCGGCGCGGGATATTACCGGCGTACCGCCGTCATGGCGAGGGGGGCGTACATGCGCACTACCGCGCCGCGGCGTCGGCGCGAATGGCCGCAGCTATGTCGGCGCTCATCGTCGCCAACGCCCGACTGTGGGCCGCCGCCAGCGCATCGAAGGAGTCGTCGCCAACCGGCTCGCGGGTGGCGGTGCGCCCGACCCGCGTCGACCCGTCGGTCGCCCGCTGCACGGTCCACACCGCATCCAGCACGGCCGCCTGCAGTCGTAGCGACTCGAAGCGCTGCACATCGATCGTCACACGATACGCGGGAGCGAAGTTCGCCAGCGGCCAGGCCGCCACGTCGGGCGTCCCGAGCAACGTCGCAAGATCGGCGGCAACGGTCCGCGAAATAGCGTCGGCCAGAGGCGCCACCCAACGATTGAACTCGTCGATGTCGACACGGTTCGGCGCGATCTGCACCACAAACTGCGGTCGATCGACGGCCGCCGGAATCGTCACCGGCCCGACCAACACCGCACATGCGGTCGCCGGCGTGCCATCGGCCCGCGCCGTGGCCGACAACGTGTAGAAACGGGAAGGCGCCGACGCTCCGCAGCCACACAGCGACGACGCCGAAGCCAGGATCGCGAGCATACGGAAGAACGGCGGCGTCATGGCCGACCCTCTCCCGACTTGCCGCGCAACAACGCTTCCGGGTGCCGCTCAAGATAGTCAACCAGCACGCGCAGACCGCGAGCGGCACGAGCGACTTCCTGCAACGCGACAGCGACCTCCTGACTCAGCACCGACTCGGGCTTGACGAGCTGGTCGGCGTGATCGAGGGCGCTGCGGGCGCTAACCAGCGTGCGGCCAAGTTCCTCGACGGCACGTTGCACGTCGTTGCCAAGTCGCTCGTAAGGAACCCGATCGAGCTTCGCCAGCAGTCCCTGCACATCTTCGCCAATGGCATCGAAAGGTACGCCGTCGAGCTTTCGAACGATGCTGGCAATGCGGGTTTCCAGCGCCGCAAGCTGACCCGGCACCGTCGGCAGCTCAACCGGATCGTGCGTCCAATCCACGGTCTCGGGAGGGGCTTCGGGAAAGAAATCGAAGGCCACAAATAACGCTCCAGTTAGCAGGTTCCCCGTCTGGAGCTGCGCCCGTACCCCGTGCGCCACCAAAGAGTCGATCAACTGCCGCCGCATCGCTCCGGAATCGGGGTTCGCCTCCGGTTCGATCACCCTGACGCCAAAGCGCTGCAGGTCGATCCGGATTGTTACCGGGGCGGTGAACGTGAACGTCCGGGCATCGACCTGTCCGCTGACACCGACCACTTCGCCGATGGGAATGCCACGAAACTCCACGGGCGCCCCATCGACAAGCCCACGCACCGACTCCGTGAACACCAGTACGTACGTCTGTGGGTCCTGAGCGGTCATCTTAAGAGCATCGCTGCGGTTGTCGAAGAGAGGAAAGAGGGCATCGGTCTCCGCCGCCGATCTCGTCGTCGCGGTGGCAGGCGTTTCGAACGCGATCCCGCCGACCAGAATGGACAGCAGCGATTGCGTCTCTATGTCGATCCCGCCTGCGGTCAGTGACACGTCGACACCGCTGGCTTGCCAGAAGCGCGTGTCGGCATTGACGTACCGGTCGTACGGCGCTTGCACGAAGACCCGGACGGTGATGGCCTGGCCGTCCGGATCGAGTACGTATGACGCCACCTGTCCCACCTGCAGGCGCCTGAAGAACAGCGGCGTCCCAGTGTCGATCGACCCCAGGTCACGGGTCTTCAGCTTGAAGAAACGACCGGCAGTCTCCCCGGTTACGACGGGCGGAGCGTCCAGAGCGACAAACTCGCGTCGCCTCTGCGGTGACTTACCGATCTCCATGCCGATGTACGCGCCGGAAATCAGCGTGCTCAAACCGGTCACATTCGCTCCGGAAATGCGCGGGCCCACGACCCAGAACCGTGTATCCTCGGCAAGCAAGTCGGCCGTTCCCGGTGCCATCTGCGCCCAGGCGATGACCCGTTTGTGATCGTCCGCGAGGGCGATCGTCGTCAACGTCCCCACCGGTACGCCATTGTAATGGATCTGGGTCTTGCCGGCCTCGAGGCCTTCGGCGGACCTGAAAACGATAGAGATCGTGGGCCCCTGATTCAGGATGCGAGTCGCCGCGACCCACGCGCCGACCAACGCAGCCACAGCCGGTACGATCCAGACGGCGGAGATCCGCGCACGTGCCTTCGCAACGATCTTCGATTCCGGGAGCGGCGGCGGGTCGCGCTCAGGCATACTGCGGCTCGTTGGCGCTGTCGGCGTCCCATATCAAGCGCGGGTCGAATGCATCGACCGCCAGCATGGTGAGCACGACGACGGCAGCGAAGAAAAACAGACCGGGGGCCGGCGAGACGGACATCAACGGCTGCAGTTGCACGAGGGCAGCCGTGAACGTGTCGACGAAGACATCAACCATCGACCAGCGGCCGATCAGTTCGACCGTCCGGTAGAGGCGAATACGTTGCACTGTGTTGGCGACCGAACCGCGCCCAACGCTCACGAGGATGTATCCCATCGCCAGGATCTTCACGCTCGGGATCACGATGCTGGCGCAAAGGACGATCAGCGACAACGGCCAGCCCGTAGGTGACCACAGGAGCGCGACCCCCTGCAGAATCGTGTCGGATTCGGTGCCCTCGGGTGTCGTCGTGGTCAGCACGGGCAGCAGGTTGGCCGGAACGTAACAGATCGCGGCGGCAACGAGGTACGCCCATGTGCGTTGCAGGCTGTAAGGCTTGCGGAATGTCAGTTCGTCGCCGCAACGGGGGCAAAGGCCGCGCTCCGCTCCATGGGCCGGCCGGGAGAGCAGCGCGCACGTTCCGCAGCTCTGCAATCCAGCCTGCATAGCGGTCGAGGCCGTGCGGCTCACCGCGTCGCCTCCGCCAACATGTCGGCCATGCCGGCCGATCGAACGCTGTCTTCCGCCCAGACGACCCGGCGCCATACCTGCTGGCGATCGACGTTCGCCTGCATGGCCGCGAGCACGAAGACGAGCGCACCGAGGAAGTAGAGCGCCGCTCCTGGAATCACCGCCGCATAGTCCGCAATCTTGATCAGGGCCACCAGCACACCGAGCAGCATCACTTCGATCATGCTCCAGGTCACGGTCAGCCGATGGTAGCGCATGAGTATCCCAACCCAGCGGGGCGGGCGAGTCCAGCGGACACCGAGGACAATCGCCAGTGCGAATCCGATCTGCAACGCCGGCGCAACCACCGCGGTCCATAGCACCAGAACCGCTACCGCCGCCTCGCCGCTGTTCCACAGATGATGGACGCCGCCGATTACGGTCGTGGAAGCGGCCCGACCAGCCGCCGAGAGCCCCAACATCGGAGTTGCGTTGGCAACCACGTAGAGCACCGAGGCCGCCAGAGCGAGAGCCAGCATCCGGACGAATGCGTCGGGCCGGTGCCGCCCTATCTCGCCGTAGCAACGCGGGCACCGTACCGAGGCCCAGGCCGTCAGGCTCGGATATCCTTGCAGTAAGTCACAGTGCGGACAGGCGACGATCCCCGCATCCGGCCCGGGTGCGTTGAAGAACCGTCCCGCCTTACCTGCTGAGCCGTCGTCCCTCACCACCATCTTCCACATCTCAATTCGCGGGATGGCACACGGAAGACAGGAGGTCAATCCAACAGCGGCATCTGCGCGCTTTATCGTTGCCTGTCATACTCACCCCCGTGTTCCCCGAGAATCGTATGAGACGCGGCCACACCGAGCCACTGCGCCGGGACAGCATCGCCGCGTCGGTTCGGGCGAGGTGTCCACGGTTCCCGCGGATTCGGATGCGGGAAAGACAACCCCTTGCCCGCGTAACGCACACTCGGCAGCGCGTTCGGTCGGTGCGGCTCCGTTACCGCGGGTAGCGGCCGCAGAGCTCTCCGAACATCTCGATCGGTCGGGCGACTTCACCCCGCGCAATCGTCTCCGGGGCGTTCTCCATGGTGTCGGCAAGTACCAGCGGCGTGCCGACGTGGACCCAGCAGCTCAGACCTGTTCCCGCGAGAACACGCGTACGTAAGTGCGTCCACATCGTAATATCGTCTACCCAGTAGGCGCTCCGGTCGCTGTAGCGCAACGTCACCGGGACCACCGGCACGCGTGCGCAACGCAGGAGGCGCAGGAGGCCGGGGGCGAACGGCCCGGGCAGCCGCTCGCCCCGCGTGGTTCCTTCCGGAAAGACGACAACACGCATCGTTCGTACGCGCCGCAGCAACTCGCGCGCCGCCCTTACGCGGTCAGCCGGATCGTCGCGGTCGACGAAGATGCTGCCGGCGGCGCGCGCCACGCCGCCGAACACGGGCCAGTCGGCAACGTCCGCACGACTGAGAAAGGTCGCCCCGAGCGCGCCGGAAAGGACGGCGATGTCGAGGTATGTCCGATGATTGGATACGTAAAGACACGGGGTGTCGAGCGGCTCCCCAACGATCCTCACCTCGAGACGCAGTCGCCGCCAGGCGCGCCGACACCAGCGCTGCATCTGCGCCACCGCCAGCTGCGGCTGCGGACCGCGACGGCGAACGACCAACCGGTGGACCCACAAACGCAGCGCGGCCGAGACGACGAATCGTGTCACGATGGCGTACGGGCGCACCGCACATGACCCAGGTGAGACCGAGCCGAGAACGAACCGCGGTCCCGAGCGCAACCGGTCGTCATCAGCGGCGGCGCCGCCCGCGTCCCGCCGGCGAACTTGGCCGTGAACTCGCCGATTCCGTCCCGTGCATGGTGACCCCAACTCCCACTTGACCGAAACGCGTCTCGATGGTTTCGCCGAACTGTGCCGTAACCAGGACGACATCGTCGGTGTCCATCGCGATCGCCGTCCCTTGAGGCACCTGGGGGGTCGGTACCGTAAGAATTACGACGAGACTGTTCGGGATCAGCAGGTGCGAGAACGTGAAACCGCCGCCGGGCGGATTCGGGATGACTTGCAGGAACATTTGCAGCGGCCGGGGGCTCTGGCGCAGCAGGCGCAGCACCTCTAGAAACCCGGCGCGGATGCGGGCTTTCACGTTCGGAACGCTCTTGAACCATCCACCGCCGGACTCGTCGAACCAGTGATCTCTTATGTGCAGTTCCTCAGCCGGTCCGGCGATAAGATTGAGGGCAATGCCGAGTGCGGCGAGATCCTGAGTACCCTTAACCTGATCGCGGATTACCTTGAGGCTCGCCTGCGTCTGATTCAGAGATGCCAGGTCCATACGTTGGAGTATGTCGGGCTTCGAGTACTGCTGTGTGAGCGCCAGGGTCGAGTTGGGGTCATCACCGCTGATGGGCATTGCCTTCTCCTTTTCTTGCGCGCCGTGGGCGCGTCAGTGGCGGTTTGCGCTGCACTTCGAACACGTGAACTCGTTCGCGGAACCCGCGCAAAGAAACGCGGCCACGGTCCACGAAAGAGAACGCCGGATCGGCGATTAGCTGGCGCACGACGTCCGCCACCAGCACCTGACCGGGCCGGGCACGCCCGCAAATCCGGGCCGCAGCGTTCACGGCCGCGCCAAACAATTCGCTGCCGTCGCGGACGGGTTCGCCCGCACTAATGCCGATGCGAACTAGCAGCCGAGCGTCCGCGTCGGCCGTGTTCTGTTTGGCCAGTTCGGCCTGGATGTCGAGGGCGCACCTGACGGCGTCGGCGGCGGCCGCAAACGCCGCCATGAAACCGTCGCCGGTGTGTTTGAGCTGCCGAGCGCCACGTTTCGTCAGGCAGCGCCTGACAATGTGGTCGTGCCGTCGCAGCACGGCCCGGGCACCAACGTCCCCGAGCCGGTCAATAAGCTCGGTGGACCCTGCCAGATCGGTGAAGAGCACCGCCAGCACCTGCCGCTCCGGAGTCCTGGCGATGCCCGCTGCTGCCTGGCCCGACCACGGTTGCGCCTGATCCGCAACACCGCTTGCCCGCGCCAAGGGCACAACCTCGATTCCGTGCGCGGCTGCCCAGGCCTCTGCCCGAGCCGTCCACGGGGCGAGACCCCCACGTCCGAAGGCGCTCAGGGCGAGGTCGATGAGCTGGCGCGTTTCGTCACCGATGCTAGTTTCCGCCCGAGCGGCGGCCAATAGGCGCGCCAGGTCGAAGCAGGCACGGCCGAGTTCCGGACCGGCCCCAGCTCTTTGGGCGGCGGCAATTGCGGTGCGAAAGTGGACCTCGGCCCGAGCGCGGTCACCGAGCAGCGCCGCGGCAACACCCAGCACCCGCGAGAGCAGAAACACCCACCCGCTCGAGAACACCACGCCCTGCGTCTCGGCGTACAGCAAGGGTTCGTAGGCGCGCGCCGCGAGTTCGGACACCCCGGCGAGGTCCGCCACTTCGACTGCGGCACACAGCGGTCCCAGGCTGTTGACGTCCGCCTTTTCCGGCCATGGAATGGCAGTGAGCATGGCGGTGGCTAACTCGGCCCTTATCGTCGGTGACGGCTCGGTGTACGCACGCACCAGGTCCCCATAGAGCCTAGCCAGGAGCTGGATGCCCCCGCCGGGCTCGTCGAAGACCTGCCCGGGACTGACCAACGTTTCCAGGGTTCGCCTGGCATCCGCATACGCTCCGCGTCCGACGTGCGCACCGGCAAGTGCCGGCAGGCAGAGCGGCGCGCCCCACGGGTAGCGCGTGCGACGGATCATGGCGAGTGTCTGCTCCACGCAACGGCCGGCAGTACGCATGTCGCCGCGCGCCACGGCGATACAGGCCTGGGTTCCGAGACCCAGGGAGTGCTCGGCCCAGTCGTGGGTCTGGAGGACCAGCGACTCCGCTTCGCGGGCCGCCGCCATGGCATCGTCGAGTCTTCCGGCCCAGAAGAGCACCATCGGAATACGCTGGCGAGGCCAGTTCTGCAGACGCAGGTCCCCGCTACGCAACGTTATCGTGAGCGCCTTCTCGTAGCTGGCCAGGGCATCGTCGACACGCAACTGTTGCGCTTGAGCGATCGCCCGCACGACGTGGGCGCTGGCCGCCAGCACGGTGTCGCCGGTGCGCGCACTGATGCCCACGGCCCGCTCGGCCGTAGATTCCGCCTCGGCCAGACGATTCGTTACCCATTGCACCTGGGCAATAGTGGTCAGTAGTCGGCCGGCCACATCGTCGGCGTCCGGCCCCAGACGATCCAGCACGTTCTGCAGCGGCTCGATATCGACGTTCGGTCCACGCATCGTGAGCATGGCATCCGCTTGTTCCTTGAGCGCCAGCGCTAACGAGCGAACCTCACCCACGGCTTCATATGCGGCCACCGCGGCACGATAACGGGCCAGGCAGGGACCCATGTCCCGACCGCGCAGATGGGCAAAGGCGGCACCGTGCAGCAGGCCGGCAAACATCCGCTGGTCGAACCCGTCGATGCGCTCGGCGGCCGCGATTGCCGCCTCGTAAAACGCGGCCGCCTCGCCCCACGCGAAGAGCCGCGCCGCCTGCACGCCGGCGCGGCCGGCGTAGAGCGCCACCTTGGCCGGGTCGACTTCGTTCTCGGCGGCCACAAATTGGCGGGCCAGGCGCAGAAGGTTAACCTCGTCGGCTCGCGTCTCCAGGGCGGTGGCGATCCCAGCGTGGATAAGACGGCGCTCGGTGGCGCTCGGCAAGGTGTAGAAGGCGTGCCGAACGAGCGGATGCGTGAAGCGGAAATCGTCCCCCTCGGGCTCGACCATACCCTGCGCTATCCCCTCATCGAGGCGGGTCCGCACCGTGCGTGGGGCCACGGCGACAACCGTGGCAAGCGTCTTCAGATCGAAAGGGTCACCCAGAAACGCGGCCCGGGCCAGCACCCGGCGACACGGCACCGATAGAGCCTCGGTCCGCGCCGCGACGACCGACGCGATTTCCCCCGGCAGGTGGAGCGGCGCGGCCGGGTCGGCAAGGGTGAGCAACCCGTCGCGCTCCCGCAGCGCCCCCGCTGCCATCCAGCCCTGAACAATCTCCCGCACGAACAAAGGGTTGCCACGCGTAGCGGCCACGAGGCTCTCCACCAGCCGCGGGGCCGGCTCAGCCTGGGTCAGGGCACGAATCAGGGCTTGAACATCGATCTCACCCAGCCCGGTGAGGTCGAAACGCTCGCAAAAGGACTCCCTTAGCAAGCGCAACAGAACAGTTGCGAGCTGATCGCTCGGCTGCACTGGGCGGAACGCTCCCACTATCAAGAGGCGCACTGCTTCACGGGCGCCATGGTCGGCGGTCGCAAACGCCAAGTGTAAGAACAGGTCGAGCGAAGATCGGTCGGCCCAGTGTAGATCGTCAAGGACCAGAAGCAGCGGCTTTTCCTTCGTCGCTTCGATGACGGCGCGCGACACGGTCAGAAAGAGACGCAGCCGTTCCCGATCGGCATCGACAACCGCGCCCACCGAGGGCGGGCGTCGACTGGACACCCCTCCCTCCTCCAGAAATCGGCGCAGTATCGAGCGATTGCGGCCCTCCACCGCAATAGAATTCGGCGTCGACAGATCGAGCGCCTGACGCACCGCTTCGACGATCGGCAGGTAAGGTGGAGTGCCCTCCTCGAAGCTGCGGCCCCAGCCGACCGTAACTCCGCGGTTCAAGGCTACCGCGCGTAGCTCGGCAAGGAGGCGGGTCTTGCCGATACCAACCTCGCCGCCAATGAGCGCCACGCGCGGCGCACCCGCACAGGCGTCTCCGAGACGCGCCTGGATCCAGGCCAGGGGTTCTTCACGTCCGACGAGCAGTGCACCAGGTAGCGCGCGTCCCGCAACGGCCGCACCATCCGTGCCGGTAACCGGTGGCGGCAGCGGACGCCGGCGTCTGGCCGGCGCAACGTGGCGCCGGCCGGCGGCACGCGCTCCACCACTCGCCCCGATGCCGTCGAGCGCGGCCAGGGTCGCCGATGCGGACTGCGGCCGTTGCTCGGGGCTTTCCGCGAGCAGCGACAACACCAGGTCTTCGAGGGCCGGAGGCACGTCTGCCCGTCGGCGTCGGGGCGGCACCGGAGCGGCGCGCACCAACTGCAAGAGCCGATCGCGGAGCTCCGCGCCGGCGAACGGCGGGCGTCCCGTAAGCATCTCGTAAAGTACGCAGCCCAGCGCGTAGAGGTCGCTACGCGCATCCCCGAGCCTCCCGTCGAGCACTTCGGGAGCCATGTACGGCGGCGTACCAACGAGCATCTCGTCTTCAGTCAGGCGGCCACGGCGCGAGTCCAGCGACAGACCGAAGTCGCCCAGATGAGCCGTTCCTCGATCGTCCAGAAAGACGTTCGCCGGCTTGACGTCCCGGTGCGTAACGCCGGCGTCGTGGGCGTGCTGCAAGCCAGCACACACATCGCGGGCAATGACAACCACGCGCGCGATCGGCAACCCGGCGGCACCCTCGCGGGCAAGCTCCTCGGCCAGCGTCCCCCCGCGCATGAAGCGGCTTACCAGGTACAGAACGTCCGGATGCTCGATCGTGTCAAAGATCGGAACGAGGTGCGGGCGCTCTCCAACCTTGGCCATCAACTTCGCTTCGCGCCGAACACCCGCCCGGTCGGCCTCGCTCATCGCAGCCAGCGGCAACACGGCGATGGCCACCTCTCGTTCCAGCATGGCGTCGTGTGCCCGATAGACACGCTTCTGACTCCCCTCGCCAAGACACTCCCGGATCTGGAAGCGCTGCGGCAGGCCCGGGAAGCCCGCACGCTCTCCGGCCGCCGCCGGCACGCTCGACGCCGGGCGCTCACCTGTCGATTGGCCGCTGTTCATGCAAGCCCCAACGCCACCCGCCAACCTTGACAACCAGGCCCTCTGCCCACGTCCCCATGACTCGACTTCGTGTGACCTGACTGCGTCGTGTACTGTGGCGCCCCGCGGGCGTCAATCGATTCGATGTACCCAGTCGGTCTCCACACCCGTTCGATACCCAACCGGCTGCCTACCGAACCAGCCAGACCGCCGCAGTTGCGGCCCGGCATCGGCACCCGCGGTGTCTCCGCGCCGCGCTGAACACGGGGCAGCGTCGGGCTCGGCGGACCCGCCTGTCCCTTCACGGGGTCGGAGCGCGAGATGGATTCACGAAGGGCAACGGCACAACGTGCGCCGCTCGGCCATCCGGAGTTGAAATCGCCACCGTGGCGCCCGGTTCCCAGTACCCGCGGCGGACATAACCGAGGGCGATCACGGCTTTGCATGCCGGAGACCACGCCGCACTGGTGATTCTCCCCACGTCCTTGCCGGCATCAACCAGATCGATCGGCACCGCGGGGACCGCTTCGCCCTCGCACACGAGCCCCACAAGCTTCCGCTGCACCTGCCCGCGCGACGCGACGCGCTCAACCACTTCCTGCCCGAGATAGCACCCCTTGCGATAACTGATGGCGCTCTCAATGCCGACCTCACTGATCAGCGTTTCGTCGTCCATGTCGCGACCGTACCAGGGGATACCGGCTTCCAGTCTCAGGATATCGAGGGCCTCCATGCCGACCGGCTCTGCCCCGGCGGCGCGTCCGCGCTCCCAAAGCGCCGCGGCGGCCGACGGCGACCCGTAAAACACGTACCCGGGTGCACCGCCGTGGCTCATTGCCGCGATGCGAAACGTAACGCCGTCGATATCAGCCGGCAGATGCGCGAACGCCGTCGTTGGAACCGGCCCACCGATCAGCGCGGAGACGACAGCGGTCGCTTCCGGGCCCTCAAAGGCGATCAGAGGTGCAGTCGCCTCGGCCGGCAGCAGTTCGACGTCGTCCGCGATGATGTACCGATCCAGCGTCTCGCGCACGACATCTACCCGCGCGGCCGGCAGGTCCAACCACATCTCCTCCGCCAGCCTCAGCGCAAATAGATCGGCCACAATGCGACCCTGAATGGTCAGCAGGGCGGCATACACACCCTGCCCGGCATTGAGATGAACGACGTCGTTAGTGAGCATCCCCTGAAGGAAGGTCTCATGATCGCCGCCGGCCACCCGCAGGAGACCACGAAAGCGCGCGTCAAGCAGGCCGCAGCCCTGCCGCACTGCCGCCCACTCCTGGGTTAGCCCGGCGAAGCGGATCGGCAACGCCACACCCGCGACGAAAGAACCGCCGGCGGCCGCTTCGACCGTCTCCAACGCGTCTGGCATTATCTCAGCCCCACCCGGCATCGGACTAACAGAATCCCGGCAGGCACGGAAGCGCGCCGATAGGCGCACCGAAGCACCACGAACTTTTTCCTTGTGCGTAAATAAAAATGGGAGTATTACCCATGACTATGGGATGTTTTCCCATAAACATGCGTGGCCCGCCTTAGACCCTGATCGCTGCGGCCGGGTCCCTGCGAACGAGGAGAGCGGCCCTCGTGTCAAACGGTCCGAAACCTGTCACTACTCATCAAGCCAGAGAAAGCTAAGACCGAGGAGAAGGTAACGATGATCTCGAAACGACTTATGGGACTGACCCTTGGATTGGGTCTCGTACTTGCGAGCGCCGCCGTGGCCCACGGACGCGGACCGTCGGGTCCGGGGATTCCGCCTAACCCGGGGCCGCGACCGAGTCCTGGACCGGTCAAGGATCGTTTGTGTGTCCATCTCTGCAAGGACGACGCGCGGGCCTGCACGGCATCGGCCCACGCCGAAAGGCGCGCTTGCCGTGCCGAAAACTGCGGCGAGGCCATCGATGCGGCTCATGCCGCCTGCTCGGCTGACCCGGCGTCGCCCGAGTGCGCCGACGCCCGCACGCAAGCCCGCGAGTGCCTGCACACCTGCAATGCCGCCTTCCGCGCCGCCATGGAGGAATGCGGCACCGATCTGAGGGAGTGTATCGCGATCTGCCCGGATGCCGGCGCAACGCCACCCAAGGACCCGACCTGCATCGCCACGTGCCGCGAGGACCTGCGGGCATGCTTGACAACCGTCCGTGCGAACGCGCAAACCTGCCGCGAGGGGTGCAGCGATCTCGTCGAGGCCGCGAAGACCGCCTGCGAGGCCGATCGCCATTCGGCGGCCTGCAGGGATGCTCGCGCCGCCGCGAGCGCTTGCTTGCAACCATGCCTGGAAACCCAGCGCTCCGAACACGCCGCCTGCGACCGCGCGGCCGGCGCATGCGCGGAGGCGTGTCCTGACGCGCCGGTACCCACACCAACGGCAGCGGCTGAGTAATGCGACAGTAGTAGACGCTGGCCCGACCGTGGGCCCTCCCCCGCCGGGATGTCCGATCGTGCTGCCCCCCCCACACCTGCACGGTCGGCGCCCGGCGGGGCACGGTTGCCTCGTTAACGGAGCGCCCCACTCGTGACCCTGCCGCCAGTACGCGGTCCTCTCAAGGCCAAGTTCGTCGCCGCCATCAGGCGCCTGCTGCACCCTGTGGTTCGGCAACTCGTCACCTACGGGGTGAGCTACCCGGCGCTCAGCCGCCTTCTCAAGCAGATCTACGTGGAGGTTGCGGAGCAGGACTTCGCTCTGCCGTTCAAGCGCCTCACGGACAGTCGGGTTTCACTGCTCACCGGAATCAACCGCAAAGAGATCGTCCAACTCCGGCGCCGTCCCTCGCGGTCCACGGCCGTAGTCGAAGTCGAGGACACGCTCGCTACCCATGTGCTCGGCCGTTGGATGGCGAGCCCGCCCTACGCCAGCCGTGACGGCGTTCCCAGGCGTTTGCCATATGACGTGTCCGACTCCGCCACGCCGAGCTTTGCCAGACTGGTACGCGAAGTCGGGGTCGACATACCTGTCCGGTCGGTACTCGACGAGTTGCTACGTCAGGGTGCCGTCGAATTGCTGCCGAACGGCGACGTAGCGGTGGTTAGAGAAGCGAACATCCCGCAGGACGATATCGAGGCAAAGCTCACGTTACTTGGTGCAGATCCGGGGGAGCTGTTCACCACCATCGTGCACAACATCGAACACCCGGAGGCACCCCTCCTGCAGCGCAAGGTCGTCTACGACAACATCGGCGCCGATGCTCTCGTCCAACTTCGCGAGGAGGCCCGCCGCCTTGGCGAGGAGTTCATTCGCCGCGCCAATGCCCTGTTGGCCACCCAGGATCGCGACCGCAATCGGGATGCACCCGGCGGCCGGCGCACCCGCGTGGTGCTCGGCACCCACTACTTTGAGGAACCGTACGAACCGTCACCACCGGCCCCGGTGGACTCGCCGCTGCCCGGTCGTATCCGGAGGTCTCGATGAAACGGCCGCGCAGTCTCTTTCTCCTGGCCCTCTTGCTCCTGGGCGGGTGCGCAGCCGACGGCGGCCCGGTCGGCACCGGCATCGCCGCGATCAGCGGCAACGTCGTGGCCGTGGACACTGCCACCGATGGCGCCACCGCGGAAAGTGGCCTCGCCACCGCACTCCCCTTCCCGGTCACGGTCAGTATAGACGAGGCCCCGGGGATCGCCGACACCACCGACGCCGAGGGCAACTTCGAGTTACGTGGCGAGTTCTCGGGCGCGCTCACATTGCGCTTCCGGGGCGACGGTATCGATGCAACGACTCCCATAGACATTCCGGCGGGCTCCGTGCTCGTCCTCGAAGACGTCACCCTGCGCCGCCAGTCGGTCGAGCCGGCCAACGTGCGCCAGCTCGAGTTCCTCGGCCGCATCGTGATGGTGGACTGCGTCGACGACGCCAACGGAGTACTGCTCGTCGACGACCGGGCCCCAGGACGCAATCAATTCCTCGTGCGTATCTCGGCTGACACCGAAATCACGCGCCGCGGAGGCCGTCCCCTCGCCTGCACCGCGCTACGGGTCGGCGACGAAGTCGGCATCCAGGGCGAGGTCCGTCTCCGCACCGACCGCACCATCGACGCCCTCGCCATCGTTGTGGCACCGAAGAACCCGCCGCCGGACCCGGGCCCGGTGCAACCGGTGCGGTTTACGGGCACGGTTGTAGCCGCGGACTGCACCGCCGAGGTGCTCCTGCTCGCATCCGTAAACGGCGGCACCCGCGTTCGACTGGTGCCAACGACACGTTACTTCACCCCCGACGGGCACGGTGGCCGACGCCCGATCGCCTGCACGGACCTCGCGCCGCGGGGTCACGTCGAGGGCAACGGCACGGTGCGGCTGAACAACCCGGGAGCGATCGTCGCCGAGACCATCGTGTTCCGCCCGGCGACCCGCGGTTGAGCAGCGCGGCATATGCGTTAGCGTGGTGTGGCGGGCACCAATCAGGGCCACTCAGGTTGCTTAGCGCGACCCTCGGTGCCGCTTACGCCGCAGGCCTGACCCGGATCGAACTCGAGGTCGTTGCGTCGAACGCGGCGGCCATCGCCCTCTACGAGCGCGGCGGCTTTGCGCACGATGGGCGCAAGCGCGCTGCGCCCATCGTCGACAACCGGGTCGAGGACCTCATCTGCATGGCAATCGCGCGTGCGGATGCGCCCGGCGCCGCAAGACTGCCCTTCGCTAGAGAAGGCGAAGGACGCCCGCAGGGGCGAGAGGCCGACGGTAATCCGGGTACTCAGACCACCAGGGGGTTGCGCGTTTTCAGTCCTGGGAACCGCCCGAAGTCACGGTCGGCCGTCCACAATTCGGTGACCCCGTGCTGCTGGCAGAGCGCAGCCACTCTCGCATCGTGCACCAGCGGCCCGCCAACCCGGCCCGTGTCGATGACTTCGCGCAGCTTCCTCCAGTAACGATCGGCCTCGGCGAGCACCACCAGGGTCGGCGATTCGAGCCAGGCTTCCACCTGGTCCACGGCGACAGGCACGGGGGTCGGTGGGACGTAAATGCGCGGATGGGTGACGATGGCGAGGAACTCATGAATGCAGGGCCAGGGGATGGCCCACGGCGCGCGGCTCTCGGCGAGTTGCACGACGCACGCAGAGGCGGCGTCATGCCAGGCCGAGTCTTCGCGGTGGGCGTATACGAGGATGTTGCTGTCGACGGCAATCACCCGCCGCGGCCCTCGTAGCTCAGGTCACGGATCTGTTCCCATGCGGCCTCGGCAAGGCCCGGATTCAGTCCCCGGCCCTTGAAACCGACCTTGCGCAGGCGAAACGGCTCGGCGCTCTTGTGCTCGGCGATGATTCGCCGCAGCCCCTGCTCGACCAGCGACTTAAGCGTCGTGTTCTCGCGGTTCGCCAGCCGGCGGGCTTCGTTAAAGAGGCTGTCGGGAATCTGAATGGTTGTCTTCATATGGCTGGCCATATCAGCTCAAACGGTTAACCGTCAATCGCCCGTTTCGTGTAACAGCGCGGGCTACCACCCGCAACCCAATGCCCGCAACTCCCCGTTCGCCCCGAGTAGGGCGCGTTTGTTCAGGGGCCGTATCGAGGGGTCGCACCAGACGTGCCTCGATACGCGCCCGAAAAAACGGCGCTACTCGGCGCGAACGGTGGCGCACTGCTCCTCGATTATCCGGAAAGTTTTTCGCGCCGTGCGCGCGAACTCGGAAATCGTAGATCGGCAAGGTTGCAAGGCCGCCGGACGCCCTTACGCAAGACGGTCCTGTGTGCACGGCTGCGGGCCACCGATCGGGTTCGTCGATGCACGGACCCGCCAGCGTGGCCGTTGTGGGAGAACGTCGGTCCGACTTGACACTCACACCGACCTCGGGACAACTGCACCGCGGACAGGAGGTGAGCATGCAGTTTACCGACATCCTCTTTGACAAGACCGACGGAGTCGCGTGGATCACTATCAACCGTCCTGACGTGCGCAACGCTTTCCGGGCCCGCACCGTCGACGAGATGATCGCCGCGTTCCGCGCCGCGTGGGGCGACCCCGATGTCGGTGTCGTCGTCCTGACTGGCGCGGGCGACAAGGCCTTCTGTTCGGGCGGCGACCTGCGCGACCGCAGCGCATCCGGTTACGGCGACCGGCCGGGAATCGGGCTCGACGTAGCGACTCTCCACGGTGTCATCCGCAACATCCCCAAGCCGGTCATCGCCATGGTCAACGGCTTCGCTATCGGCGGCGGCCACGTGCTGCACGTCATCTGCGATCTGTCGATCGCCGCCGACAGCGCCGTCTTCGGCCAGGTCGGCCCCCGCGTCGGGAGCGTCGATCCCGGCTTCGGCACCGCGTATCTCGCCCGCATCATCGGCGAGAAAAAGGCCCGCGAGATCTGGTTTCTCTGCAAGCAGTACACCGCACAGCAGGCCCTCGAAATGGGGCTCGTCAACAAAGTCGTTCCCGCCACACAACTCCGCGCCGAGGTCGAACAGTGGTGCCGCGACCTCCTTGCCATGAGCCCGACTGCCCTCAAGCTGGCGAAGTACTCCTTCAACGCCGACACCGAGCACATCAACGGCATCACCGAGATGGGCTTCAGCGCCCTCGAGCTCTACTACCGCACTCCTGAAGCCCAGGAAGGCCGCAACGCCTTCATCGAGAAACGCAAGCCAGAGTTCCGGAAGTATGCCAGGTAAAGGAACTGGCGGCAGGGCGTTCGGGGTCAGGCTCTCAGGGAGTCGTTACGCGGAACGGCGTCACTCCAGCACGACGAGATCGTTGCGGTGAATTACTTCCTCGGTGAGTTTGTAGCCGAGTACAGCTTCGATGCCGGCAGAGTGGACGCCTTTGATCCGGTCGATCTCATCGGCGCCGTAGTTAACGAGGCCGCGCGCGAACTCGCGGCCTGACGGGTCGAGGCAACGGACACAATCGCCGCTGCCGAACCGACCTTCGACGTGCTTGAGGCCTTTGGCGAGCAGGCTGCGGCCGCGCTGGGTGATCGCCTCGTACGCTCCCTGATCGACGGTCAGGGAACCCACCGGCTTCAGTGTGTACGCGATCCAATGCTTCCGTCGGGCCAGTTTGTCGCCGGCCGGCAGGACGAGCGTGCCCACAACCTGGCGCGCCTCGAATACCGCCGGCAGCACGCCCGGGTGCAGGCCATCGGCGATGATGGTCGGAATGCCGGCGAGCGCCGCCTTGGTCGCCGCCGCCACCTTCGATGCCATACCGCCCGTCCCGAGCGGGCCCTGGCCGTCCATCGCGTACTTGCTCGCGGCGCGCGTCGGGTGCTCGACCACGCGCACCAGCTCGGCGTCCGCGTGTACCCGCGGATTGCGCGTGTACAGGCCCTCGACGTCGCTCAACAACACCAGCAGATCGGCCTCGACCAGCCCGGCAATCAGGGCGGAGAGGTTGTCGTTGTCGCCGAAGTTCATCAGCTCGTCGACGACCACCGTATCGTTCTCGTTGGCGACCGGCACCACGCCTGCGGCGAACAAGGTCTCGATCGTGCGGCGCGCATTAAGATAGCGGCGACGGCTGGCAAGGTCTTCGTGGGTCAGCAGTATCTGCGCGACTCGCGTTCCGTGCGCACCGAAGTACTCCACGTACAGCGCCATCAGATCGATCTGGCCGACCGCAGCCGCGGCCTGGCGTAGCGGGACCGTCCGGGGCCGGGTCGTCATACCGAGCCGCGTCATCCCGGCTGCAACCGCGCCCGAAGTCACGACCACCACATCGACGCCGTCGCCGCGCACCGCGCAGATCTCCCGACTGAGGTCGCGCAGGCGCCGATGGTCGATACCGGCCGGCCCCGACAGGATGCTACTGCCGATCTTCACCACCGCGCGTCGCACCCGCCGCAACAGGCGCTGCTTGTGCCCGAGGTGATCCTTCATTCCCCGTTTCTTTCGGCCGCCAGATCCGGCGACCAGGGCACCGGCGCCGCGGCGGCATGGCGCTCGGCGCGCAACGTCCGTACCTGCCCGCCGACGTCGCCCATTAGAGCGCCCACGCCAGCACCGGTCGCCGCGGAAATCCCGTGCAGCTCGATGCCGCGTGCCGCGAAGCGGCCCTGCAGCTCCGGAAACGCCCGGCGCGCCTCCGCCAGATCCAGCTTGTTGCCGACAACCACCTGCGGCTTGGCAGCGAGCGTCGCGTCGAAGGCGGCCAGTTCGTGGTTGATCGCGTCGTAATCGGCAAGCGGATCGCGTCCGCTCAGCCCGCTCACGTCGATCAGGTGAATCAGCATCGACGTCCGCGAAAGGTGGCGCAGGAACCGATGCCCCAACCCGAGGCCGCGGTGTGCCCCCTCGATCAGGCCAGGGATGTCGGCGAGCACGAAGCTGAACGTCTCGCCGGCACGGACCACACCGAGGTGCGGGACCAGAGTCGTGAAAGGGTAGTCGGCAATTCGTGGCCGCGCCGCCGAAACCCTGCTGATCAAGGTAGACTTGCCGGCATTCGGGTAGCCGACCAACCCGACGTCGGCCATCAGGTGCAGTTCCAGCCGTAGACGCAAGTCCTCTCCCGGCGTTCCCGGCTGCGCATATCGTGGGGCCTGGTTGGTGGGCGTGGCGTAATGCATGTTGCCGCGCCCCCCCTTGCCGCCGCGAGCGACGACATATCGGCAGCGCGGCTCCGTCAGGTCGACAACCACCACGCCGTTTTCGGCATCGCGCACGATGGTACCCACGGGAACCCGCACTTCGAGGTCGGTTCCGCGCTTGCCGAACTGGTGTTTGCCGCGACCGTGCTCTCCTCGCCCGGCCCGTAACAACGGCTGGAACTTGAAGTCGAGCAGTGTCGTCAACCCCGGGTCGGTCACGAGGACAACGTCACCGCCATCGCCTCCGTCGCCGCCGCTGGGGCCACCGTGCGGCCGGTACTTCTCGCGCAGGAACGCCACGCAGCCGCGCCCGCCGTCGCCCGCCCGAACGTGGACTACGGCTTCGTCAATGAATTTCATCTGTATCGCCGGGCCGAGGGTAGCGAGGGACGCTACCGAATGAAAGCCGTGCGGTCGTCGCCCGAAGCCGACCGCAGCCGGAAAAGCGAATCTGGTCGCTCAGGACGGAAAGATGTGCACCTGTTTCCTGTCCTTGCCCACACGCTCGTACCTTACGATGCCGTCGATCAGCGCGAACAACGTGAAGTCGCGACCCATGCCGACGTTCTTACCCGGGTGTATGCGCGTGCCCAACTGGCGGACCAGGATGTTGCCGGCCCGCGCGAACTGCCCGGCGAACACCTTCACTCCACGCCGCTGGCCGTTGCTGTCGCGGCCGTTGCGCGTGCTCCCCTGCCCCTTTTTATGAGCCATGGGCTTCCCCTCCGCTCTCGATGGCAGTCACACGGACATCTGTAAACAGCTGACGATGACCGCGATGGCGGCGGTAGTTCTTGCGCCGCTTCTTCTTGAAAACCAATATCTTCTTGGCTTTTCCCTGTTGCACAACCCGCCCCGTGACACGGGCCCCCGCCAGAAGCGGCTTGCCGACCCGCACCGCGCCTGCGTCCGCGGTCATCAGGACATCCGTGAACTCGATGTCGCTCCCCGGGTCACCCCCGATCTTCTCTACCCGAATGAGATCGCCGGGAGCGACGCGATACTGCTTGCCGCCGGTGCGAATGACTGCGTAGCTCATTAATCGTCTCCTGACGTGAATTCAGGTGCTTAGAAAAACCCCTCACCCTTGTCAACGCCGGGCGTCATGCGTATGCCAACGTTCCATGACCGCGCTGGTCCGTTGGCCCCGCCGGCGCCGTCCGGTACCCGAATCATGGCCACCCGTGGTGTTTCGGTGGGACCTGGACAAGACTTACCTCAAGAGCGACTTCGACTCGCTGCGGGGACTCGTACGCATCCCGTTCGAAAAGGCCGAGAACAAGGTGGCGGTGCCGGGGGTCGTGCCGCTCATCCGCGGCTTGCGCCGCCTCGCCACCGAACGCGGGCAAGACATCCGCATCCTCTTCCTGTCCGCCAGTCCGCCGCAGATCGCCAGGTCGATCAAAGCGAAGCTAAAACTCGACGGTATCGAGTACGACGGCATCGTGTTCAAGAACCAGCTCCACCACATCGTGCGCGGACGGTTCCGCAACCTGCGCGAGCAGGTCGGTTACAAGCTCACCGAACTGCTGAAGAGCCGGCCGCAGATGCCCGCGGGGTCGCGGGAGATCCTCTTCGGGGACGATTGGGAGTCCGATCCGATCATATACTCGTTGTACGCGGACATCGCGGCGGGACGCATCGAGGCCGCCGAGATCGCACCGGTGTTGCACACCATCGGGGTCGACCTGCGCCTGATCGACGAGATCGGAAAGCGCACCGCCGCCGTCGACCGCGCGGAGATCGTCGGGCGCATCTTCATCAACCTCGAACGACGCACGCCGCCGAGGATGTTCAGCTCGTTCGGTGCCCGACTCGTACCGGCGTTCAACTACTTCCAGACCGCGGTATGCCTGTACGAGATGGGTCACTTGACCCTGCCCGCGGTCGCCGAGGTTGCGACCGAGATCATCGAGGACGCCGGCCACACGCCGCAGCGCCTGAGCAACTCCCTGGCCAACATCGTGCGCCGCGGGCACATCCGGCCCGCCAGCGCGGCATCGGTTCGTGCCACCCTGCAGCCCATAGGCCTCCTCGCCAGTCGCCGGCGCGCCGGATCGCGGGCTTTTTGGCGGCGCCTCCGCAAACGGCTCTTTTCCCGGCCTGACGACCGCCGCATGGCGGCGCTCCCCCCATCTACGGCAATCGACTACGCCGCTCTGGTCGCAAACTGGCGCGCCGCACGGCAGGAGAGAACGGCATGACCGACTGCATTGTGGTTCTCGTTACCGTTGGAACGGCAGAAGACGGCACCCGCATGGCGCGCGCTCTTGTCGACGACCGGCTCGCCGCCTGCGTCAACGTCGTGGGCCCCATCCGCTCGATCTACCGTTGGGACGGACAGGTTTGCGACGATGCCGAGCACCTGTTGGTGATCAAGACCCGCGCGGCGCTCTTTGCTGCCACCACCGCCCGCATCCGGGCAATGCACCCATACGAAACGCCCGAGATCGTCGCGCTACCGATTACGGACGGATCGGAGCCTTATTTGGCATGGCTCCGCGGGGCCACGCCGGCCGCAGTCGACTGATCCCCGCGACGGCGATCGCCGCGTGGCCGCCGCCCTCGTCCGGAAACCTTCCATCCCGCGCGGATCGGCCTGGCTGAGGGAACTGCGTGTCCTTCCGGCAGAGATGCGAAGCGCAATTTTATCGAGGGGATTTCCGGGCGCGTAGCACTCAGCCAGCGGGCACTGCGTCATTGACGCGACGCCGGGCGAGGCTGGCCAGGGTTTCGCGATAGTTCCAGGGCATCCAGAGGCCGGGTTGATCCTCGAGGTGGTCGGCGTTGTTCAGCAGGGAGTTGACGTAGTCGAAGGGGTCGGCGCCGATCAGTTCGGCGGTCAGCTCCGCCAGGGTGCCGATCGCCGATCGCCACAGCTCGCTCTCTTCCTCGCCGATCGGTGCGACCCTCCACCGGTCGACGATCGCCGCCAGCGTCGCGACATCGACGTCGAGACGCTGGCGCCTGGCCCGCTGGCGCCGAGCGCTCATCGGCCCGCACACAGCCGCCGGCGGTAGTCGCGCACCAGCGGGTAGCCCAGCACGTCCTTGAGCGAGCGATTCGGCCGCTTCGATTGCGAGTCCTTGCCCCGGCCGGTCGTGCGACCCAGATACCGCCAGTTCGCCGCCCGGTAGCACGTCCCCGCAAAGCGGGGGGCGTCGACGAAGGTCTCGGCGAAGTACACCGGGTGGCCGTAGATCCGCTCCCACTCGGCGGGCAGCATGCGCACCATGCGCCCGAGCAGGTGCGAGGCCAGGTGCACCACGTCCATCCACGGCACAATCAGAAAGCGCGGGTTGTAGGCGACCAGATGGATGTTGCGCCGCCGCTCGGCCGCGCTCCAGCCGATGTGGCGGTCGCGCGGCCCGAGGTGGCGCGGCGCGGAACTCCACGCCAGGCACGCCACCGGCCGCTCGCCCGCATACACCAGGTACTTCAGCTGCTCGCCCACCGGCTGCGTGTAGCCCAGGTAGTGATGGGTCTCGATCAACCCGTTGAACAGTGCCTCGGCGGGGCTGCGCCGCACCTGGCGAAACTCCAGCGGCCCCAGCTCCGCAATCGTGCAGCGGATCGGGCTCTGCTCGATGTCGCTCACAACACTCGGGCGCGCACGGCGTGCCAGCGGGTTCGGCGGCCGGCGGCGCACCGGCGGCAGCTCGATGTGGCCCGCGCGGTGGAGCGCCAGCATCAGCGAGCGACACACCATGTCGCGCGGCCTACCGTTGGGCTGGGTCCACCCCCACACCTCGCACAGCTTCTTCGACAGCCCGCGGCGGCTCTGCTCGGGGTGGGACGCGATCAGCTCGCGGATCTGTGCGACGTCGCCGTCACTGACGACGCGGCCGCGGTACGTGAGCATCGTTGCCATGGCCCGGTGTCGTACCACCGCCGGCCGTGGAACGTAAGGACGCCGACGCTTACACTGCGCGATCCCCGATCCGACGCCATGGCTCGGCTCCGCGCACCCCGCGCGGGTCCCCACCGCTCAGCAGCACCGCCACCTCGTGCGCCTCCAGCGGCCGCGCCCGCCCGATGTCGATCTCGACGAACTCCGCCCTTCGGCGCTGCCCTCGCTCGCTCCTGCGGCGACTTTGACCTGCCTCGTCCGTGCGTTGCTTGAGCGCCTGGTAGCTCAGCCCAAGCTCGTTGGCGATCCGGTAGGCGCCGCGATCATGTGCAAGCTCCACGGCCGCGCCCCAAAGCTCCTCGGGCATGCGCTTTCCCGGCCGGCCCGCTTTACGCCACCGCTCGATCCGCCCTCGCAACGCTTCCGCCCCGACCGCTCGGCCGCCTCTTCGTCGTGCCATCGCTTCGCCTCCTCGTCTGCCGACGAGGATACGGCCGGGAGCGCGGAGCCGTCACGCACGCTTGCCGGAAGGACACGGAAAGCATCCAGCAATCATGGCCATTCCAGGTTCTGTGCTGGGCCGCGGGTACGAGCATCGGTTCCCTCCTGCGCAACGTCTCTCTGCAAATCGACTCGGAGCAAAGCTAACGCCAATGCGTCTGCCGCGCGCGTCTTTCTGCGCGTCGGCAGGACGCAACTGTTCGGCATGTCGCGAGGTGGACGATCACTTCCGACGCAGCCAGTAGAATGGTTGTCGGTGATGATGTGCGACGGCCAGGATGCGGATCGCGATTGGCGTAACCGAGTAGTAGATCGTGTACGGAAATCCAGACAGCACCTTCGACCGGATCCTGCCTCTGGTGACGAACCCCGATTCAGGGAAGTTCCGGATCTGCGAAGCGGCGGCCTCAAATGTCGCGATGAAACGAAGGTGTGCACCACGTTCTCCCGCTGCGCACTCTGCGACTGCCGCTACATACTCCTGCTCGGCAAGCGGGTTGAACGTGAAGTCGAGCATCAGCGGTACTTCGACCGCACTCGGCCGAGCACTTCGTCGCCGGGAATACAAACAGCAACGCCCTCGTCCATTTCCGCATCCCGACGTTCCGCCTCGTCGATCCATAAGCCGCGAATCACTTCGGGATCTTCCGATTCGAGACTGCGCACGAGAGCGTGTGCGATCCGGAGGCGTGCTTCCGGCGCGAGATCCAATGCGGCAGTCTCGATTTCGTCAGGTTGCGCCTTCATGTGGGTACTCCCTTGAAGAACAGTACGCCTGCCTGTCGGTCGGAGCAAGCAGAAGCCGCGACACCACAAGCAGCCGAACGCTGTAGTTCGGCCCGCGAAATGCGCGCGATTCGCTGTGACGTCGAAGACTCCAATCCACAACTGTCCGATAACGGACCTTGCGTCGCCTAGTTCGCCGCCTTCTGCTTCGTCTTCGCGATGATCGTGAGGTACGCCATCGACGTGGGCGGCATGTTGGTGTTGTCCGCCAGGAAAGCCGTGCACATGATTTTCTTCGACGTAGCGAGGATCCGCGCCGATCCATGGCTCATGAGACCGAGGTTGAGGTCGACTTGCGCGCTGAGACCACTATTATGACCATCAGAGCGAGGTCGACCGAGACATAGCGGCCAACACCGAGAGCAGCATGCGTTCGCAGTTGGGGGCTGAGTGTGGCAATTCGCCTGCTGCTCGATGAGGATGTTCGGCCGTTACTCGCGCAGACCCTCCGCCAAAGGGGGTTCGATGCCCGCCACGTGGACGAGCTGAAGCGCAGCGGACTCAGCGATTCGGAACAGCTAGCCTTCGCCGCCAAGCAGCGACGGGCCTTCCTCACGCACAACATTCGCGACTTCGTGCTCCTCGATCGCGCGTACCGTGCGAAGGGCCTGACCCACTACGGCATCGCGGTGTGCGATCAAGTGCCCTTTCGCGAGCTGCTTGGGCGCACGTTGCGCTGCCTGGATCGAGAGTCGGAGGCGGGCATCCGCAACAGAAATGCTGGACACCCACCGACCCACACCCGCCGACGCGGCACGCGACATTCCCTTCTCTCCATCGACGTCTCGCCGAGAGCGTGCGGGAACCCGTCATCACCTCGAATACGCTGGCGGTAGAGCCCGACGTACAACGACACCGCACCGACAGGGTCCGTCCCGAACGGCGGCCCGTCCGCCTCTGGTCGCCCACGATTCGCGCCCCCGTCGGGTGGGTGTCCAACGTTTCCTCCCGCCGACCGCCGCAAGGCTCCGCCAGTTAGTCACCATGCACTGCTTCATGGCGGGTACCCTGCGCCAACACACGCTGACACGCAGCTCACACCCTTCCGGGATGTGCGAGAGCTTCTTTGCCACGCTCGAATGCGAGCTGCTCGACCGCCATCGCTTTCGCCACCAAACCGCGGGCGCGCATGGCGATCTTCGAGTTCATCGAGGGGTGGTACAATTCGCACCGTCGTCATTCCTCGCTCGCGCACCTCTCGCCGATAGCGTTCGAGCGCCGGTTCACAGGCTCGGCGTTTATCCCGGTACCGACACCGCTCCCGGAAAGCCACGATGCCCACCCCTGATCACCGACCGCAGCGCCTCCCCCTCGCGCTCCCCCTGACCTGCTACGCGCGTGGGAGCAGCTGCCCACAGTGTGGACGGGGGCTCAGGTCGCTTGCGCAGCTCGTCGCCTGGTATCACGTCGTGCTACATCGCCGTCCACAATGTGGACAGCAGCTTGTGCTGTCACCGTGGCTCGGATTTGTACGCGCGTGTTCGGACGATTTACAAATCGAATCCCAGAGATCAGAAACCAGGACTGGATCTCCAGTCCCTAACCGTCCACGAAAGCGGGACAGCTTCACGTGCCGCCGACGCCGATCGAGAGGCAGTTGTTGGAGCGGTCCGCATCGGGCAGGTTCGAACGGTTCTCCGTCCACCCGAGCAGCAGGGTGACGGCCTACGGGCATGCGGATAGCTCCTGGCGCCGGATTGTGGGGGAACGAGGCAACTGGCATGAGCGGCGCGACGCGAGTATATTCCGCCGATGCCCGACGTTACCGCGATCTACCACCGGACCAAGGAAGTCAACATTTACCCGCTCGGCGGCGACCGCTTCCTGATCGAAGCTTTCCTGCAGGACGAAGTTCACGACGTGCACGCCGAGGTGGAAGTCCTGCACCCATCGCTCGAGATCGTCGCGGCGCGCAGCGAGGTGCGCAACGGTCCCTTCACGGCGGTCTGCAACATGACCCACCCCAACGTGGAACGGCTGATCGGCATGCGCGTCGCGCGCGGCTTCACCGGAGAGGCGCGCAAGATCGTCGGCGGGTCCGAGGGCTGCCATCGCATCTCCGAGTTGCTCGTCGAGATCGCTCAGGCGGCTTATCAACTCCACTTCGTGCGCCTGTTTCAGGACGTTCCATCCGAGGTCCGCGCACGCGAGGACAATCCGAGCCTGCGGCACAAGTTCGTTCTCGGCAATGTGCCGGGGATGCTCAACACGTGCTTCTCTTACCGGGAACAGAGCGCACCGCTGATTGCCGAGAACCCCACGCCGCTGCGCTTGCGACCGCAGGCGATGCCGGTGCGCCGGATCGACGACACCGAAGGCAGGTAATCCCGCTGCCGGCAAGCGCTCGCCGCAGCGCACCAATTGGCCCCCGGTGTCGTGGTGCGCGCCGCCCTAGGTGCGGCGCGTGTGCGGCGTCGGCGCGACTCCCTCGATGCGGAAGCCGTCGCCGGCGCCGCTGCCCGCCTCGCGCCCCGGGGGTGACTTGAATCGCATGTCGAAACCGCGAATCCGCAGGCGGAGGTTGTTGGCACTGTCGGCGTTCGCCAACGCCTGTTCTTCGGAGACCCGCTCCTGGGCGTACAGATCGAATAGAGCCTGGTCGAACGTCTGCCCGCCCTCCTGCGTGCTCTTTTCCATCGCTTCCTTCAACGTGTCGACCTCGCCGCGCTTGACGAGGTCCTTCACCCACGGCGTGTCGACGAGTATCTCGAGGGCTGCAACTCGCCTGCCGTCCACCCCGTGCACCAGCCGCTGCGAGATGATCGAGCGCAGGTTGAGGGAGAGCTGAAGGTAGATCTCCGGATGGCGCGTCGCCGGGAAGAAGTTCATCACCCGCTCGATCGCCTGATTGGCGTTGTTCGAGTGTAACGTCGCCAGGCAGAGATGCCCCGTCTCGGCAAAGGTGATCGCCGCCAACATGGTTTCCTGATCGCGCACTTCGCCGATCAGGATGACGTCCGGGGCCTGGCGTAGCGTGTTCCGCAAGGCATCGGAAAAGGTCAGCGTATCGAAACCCAGCTCGCGTTGACTGACGATGCAACGCTTGTGCTTGTGGACAAACTCAATCGGATCCTCGACCGTCAAGATGTGTCCGTCGGTTTCCTGATTGCGGTAGTCGAGCATCGCCGCCAGGGTGGTCGACTTGCCGGACGCAGTGGCTCCGGTTACCAGCACCAGGCCTCGCCGACTGAGCGCAACCTGCTTCAGGATCGCCGGGAGACCCAGCTCGTCGATGGTGGGGATCTGCGTCTTGATGCGGCGGACAACTACACCCACGGCGCCGCGCTGCCGGTAGGCATTGACCCGGAAACGCCCAAGGCGATCGGAGCCGATCGCCAGGTTCATCTCGAGCTTCTCCTGAAACACCGCCTGCTGGCGCTCGGTCATCAACGCATAGGCCAGCGCCTCCGTCTGTGCCGCGGTGAGCGGCGGCCCATCGAGAGATTGGCTGACACCCTCGACACGCAAGACGGGAGGACTATCGACCGCGAGGTAGAGGTCCGACGCCTCCCGTTCGACCATCGAAGCCAGGAGGGGACGAATGTCCATGCCCCGGCCTCAACGACCGGCGGCGGCGCGCATGCGCTGCCCGGCCGCGAGACGGGCATCGCCCCCCGGCGAATTGCCGAACAGATTCTGCGTCGTGGTCCGCTTTTGCGCCTCCTCCGCGCTCACCAGACCGCGCGACACCAGGTCGAGCAATGCCATGTCCATGGTCTGCATGCCGACCGACTGCCCGGTCTGCAGCACCGATGGGATTTGATGGATCTTGTTTTCCCTGATCAGATTGCGCACCGCCGTCGTGCCGATGAGGATCTCCAGCGCCGCGATCCGGCCACCGCTGCGCTTCTTCAGCAGCGTCTGGGTAATAACCGCCTGTATCGACTCGGAAAACATGGCCCGGATCTGACCCTGCTGTCCGGCCGGGAAGACGTCGATGATGCGATCGACGGTCTTCGGAGCGCTCGACGTGTGCAGCGTGCCGAAGACCAGGTGTCCCGTCTCGGCCGCGGTCAGCGCCAGCGAGATGGTTTCGAGGTCACGCAGCTCTCCGACCAGGATGACGTCGGGGTCCTCGCGCAGCGCACCGCGCAACGCCGCGCTGAACGACATCGTATGCGGACCGACCTCACGCTGGTTCACCAGACATTTCTTCGAAACGTGCACGAACTCGATCGGATCCTCGATCGTCAGAATGTGTCCCTCGTAGCTGTCGTTGATGTAGTCGATCATCGCCGCCAGCGTCGTCGATTTGCCCGAACCGGTCGGGCCGGTGACCAGAACCAGGCCCTTCTCCTTGTCGCAAATCTCGCGTACCACCGGCGGCAGCGCAAGCTGCTCCATGGAGAGGATCTGCGTGGGAATGGTGCGAAAGACCGCCCCCTCACCCCACCGCGTCCGGAAGGCATTGACGCGGAAACGCGCCAGCTGGCCCAACTCGAATGAGAAATCAACGTCGTTGGTCTCCTGGAACGTCTTGCGCACGGCGTCACTCATGATGTCGAACACCATGTTGTGAACTTCGTCCGCCGTCAGCGCGGCGTGCTCTATGCGCTTTACGTCTCCATGTATGCGTACCATCGGGGGCTCCCCCGAGGTCAGATGCACATCGGAAGCACCTTCTCGATGCGCGAAGGTGAGCAACTCGGTCAGCTCCATCAATGCCCCTTACGTCCGTGCTGACCCTGACGAGGAGCAAGTCAGGGACCATAGCCACCCGCCTTACCGACACGACCATCGGAGACGACGAATGACATCTGGCGGCACCGCACCGACGCCGGCAGCGACACATCGTCGTTGCCATAGCGGTCACGAAAGGCTGCTGAGCATTACCTTCATGAGTACGTTGCTGCCGGCGTGGTAGACGGTGGGCAGCAGGACGCTGCCGGTGCGGGCTCGCAGCCAGCCGTAGAGAAGAGCGGGGAAGAAGACCGCCAGACGCGCTGGCCCGCCGAAGGGAATGTGGCACAGGGCGAAAACCGCCGCGGCCACGACGAGACCGGCGCCCCACGAAGCGCCCAGCAAACGATAGGGACGATGCCACGTCAGATCGCACTGCGTTTGTAAGTACCCGCGAAAGAACACTTCCTCCGGCAGAGCGACGAGCAGTACCTGCTCCAGAATCAGAACCACGAAGTCGGGCGGGAGGCGCGGCGTGAAGGTCGCGCCGCTGAGCCAGTGCGCCCAGAGATAGTGCCCGAGGGCGTAGGGCACGAACACCCCGCCCACCAGCGCAAGGTGGAAACCGGGGCGGCCGATAGTGCCCCAGGTCAGGCCGTATGCCTCCAGTGGCCGCCGCGTCCAGGAAATGAGCGCCACGGGCACGAGAAGCCACAACGTCGGCAGGCGGAGACCGACCGCCAGGGAGAAGGTCAGTCCGAGAATCAGACCCGCCTCCAGCAGCGGCGGCAGTCGGCGACGCGTCGTTTCCAAGGAACCCGGCTTCCGGTTGCGGACCCGCGAGCGTTCGCCCTTGCCCGCGTTCCTGTCAGGGCGCCGCCGCGAGAATGCCGGTCGCGGCAACGTTGACCGGACTGACAAGCGGAATCACCGACAGAATCCTCCCCTCCTGCTGCACGATCAATTCGCCGATTGGCTGATCGCGGCGCACCGGGGCGGCAATCTCGCCGGGCATCTGATAGCGGACCTCGATCAGCGATTCCTCGCCACGACGCCGCACCAGAGCGAACTCGCCTTCGGTCACCGGGGTTATCTCCGCAACGGCACCACCGGCGATCCGCACCGGGACGTTAACTCGTTCCCCTTCCTTAACGACGTCGATGCGCTCGTACTGCGCGAATCCGCGCTTCAGCAGCTCCGCTGCCGTGGCGTAACACTGAGCCGGCACCGTCGCCCCGAGTACGACCGCCAGGAGCCGCATCCCGCCGCGCTCCGCAGTGGCCACCACGCCGAATCCAGCCGAGGCATGCAGCCCGTCTACCCCTGCAACCGCGCCCACCATGGGATTCGCGTTACGCAATATCACCGCCCCATCCTTGAGTGGCAGACCGGCCAGGCCGGACCAGTGGACCACAAGCTCATGGTCAAGCAAGGCGCGAGCAAGGCGGCCGAGTTCCCTGGCAGACGTCTGACTCGACGCTCCATCCACCTGGAGCGCCGATCTCCCAAGGTCGGCGAACTGCGTCGCCGTCATCCCGAGCCTCAGGGCACGGGCGTTCATCAGCTCCACACCGGCCGGTACCGAACCCGCAATCGTCTCCGTCACGGCGACCGTAGCATCCTCAGCACCACTGACGGCAATGGCCTTGAGCAGATCGCTTAATGGATACCTCTCGTTCTCACGCAACGGTATGCCGGACCGCGCGGCCACCGCCGGACCCGGTGCCACCGGCTCGTCCAGAGACAGCACCCCCAGGGCCACTTGCTCGAGACCGAGCAAGAGCACCATCAGCCGGGGGAACGACCCTGCCGGCCTGAGCGCTTCACTATTGAACTCCTCAAGCACCCGACCGCCGAGAGCGTCCATCAAGAGGAACGATATATCGCGCGACGCGGCTGGGGTTGCCGAGGCGCGAGCCGTAACCGCCAGCGCCACCTCAGCGAAACATATCAGCGCCGCAACGCTCGCAAAGCACAGAAGGCCTTCCACCCAACCCCGCCGCAGCATGCGGCCTCACTACCATATCACCGTGGCATTGCCACGTGCGTAACGGGGTATGACAAGTAAGCCGAGGGATCGGGACTACTCGTCGTCGCGGTCCCGCGGCCCGCCCTCGCGCGGGCCCCGCGGCGTCTGCGGTCGCGCCTCGTTAACGATGATTTGGCGGTTTACCAGGTTGTGCCCGTTCAGCATCTGCACCGCCCGTTCAGCCTCGTCCTGGTTGGCCATTTCGACGAATCCAAAGCCACGAGACTGTCCGGAGAACTTGTCGCGGATGATGTTCACGGACTGCACGGCACCCGCCTGTTGAAACAGCGTCTGCAGTTCGTCCTCGCGGACCTTGAAGGGGAGGTTGCCCACGTACAACCGAGTGCCCATGTATTCGCCTCCTTGCGGCACGCGCCAAGGGGACCCGCGACCTCCCGACATACCCCAATGGCCTGTGGGCTCGTCCGGATTCGACGCAGGCTCCCCCTTCAATGCGGTGAAACTCTACTGCCGGAGCGCGAGTCTAGTCAATGCAAATCTTGGACGACACACGTCCCTGGTCCGATGGAGTGGCCGCTCCTGACCGCCCGAGAGCCACCCGCCCCACCCGGATCAGATGTAACCCGACGCCGACAGATACTCGGCCACCAGCACCGCACCTTTGGCGGCACCCATCTTGGTATTGTGCGACACGAGCACGTACTTGACGCCGTGGGGGAACGCTTGATCGGCACGGATGCGACCCACGCTCGTGGTCATGCCCCCGTCGGCATCGCGATCCAGACGCGGTTGCGGCCGGAAGGGGTCGTCGTGGACGGTAATCAAGTGTCGCGGCGCCGAGGGCAGAGCCAAAGCATCCAGCTCCGCTCCGCACTCACGGAACGCCGCCGCGACGTCGTCCGGCGGGCACGGCCGCGTCGTTGCAACGCACACCGACTCGGTATGCCCCTCGATGACCGCCGCACGTGTGCAGGTCGGGCTCACCGGGAACGGGGCAGGCACGATACCGTCGGCACCGAGCTTACCGAGGATCTTGCCGGTCTCCCGGGCGACCTTCTCCTCTTCTCCCGAGATGTACGGAATGACGTTGTCGACGATGTCGAGACCGACCACACCCGGCGACCGTCCTGCACCCGAGATGCCCTGCATCGAAGTCATGATGACGCACTCGATCCCGAAGCGATCGAGGAGCGGCTTCAGCGTTATCACCATGCCCATGGTGGTGCAGTTCGGCAGCGGCGTGATGAACCCGCGCCAACCGCGCCGGCGGCGCTGGATATCGATGAGACGAGCGTGCTCGAAATTGACGCCCGGCACCATGATCGGGATGTCGTCTTCATACCGAAAGGCCGAAGCCGTGCTGATCACCGGAACGCGCTCGGCATAGCGGGGCTCCAGTTCCCGCGCAGCGTCCGATTCCACGGCCGTGAACACGACGTCGATGCCGTCGAGATCGATATCGGCGGCATTACCCACCTGCAGGTCCAGCACAGCCGCGGGCGGCTCTTCCGCACACCACCAGCGACGGGCCCCCGTCTTCGCGTCGCAGATCGCCTCCCCATACCGCTTGCCTGCCGATCGTTCGGAGGCCGCAACCAGAACAGTGTCGAACCAGGGATGTCCGTTTAGAGCCACCAGGCACTGCTGACCGGCGATGCCGGTTGCGCCAACCACAGCCGCGCGCTTCTTGTTCATGATCGGTCCTTTCGAAACCGGATATTAGGGAACGCCGGCGGCAGTTGCCAAGGGGCCCGGAACGTTGAGCCGGGGAGTCAGCTCGTTTAGGATCGGTGACTCGATGATTCGCGCCGAACACCTGACCAAACAGTTCGCCACGCTCACGGCCATCGACGACGTGTCTTTCGAGGTGTCACGCGGGGAAGTCGTTGGCTTCCTCGGGCCGAACGGCGCCGGCAAGAGCACGACCATGCGCATCCTCGGCGGCATCTTCCCACCGACGAGTGGCCGCGCCGTGGTCGCCGGGCATGACGTGGTCACCGAATCGCTCGCGGCACGGCGGGCGGTCGGCTACCTCACCGAACGCGTGTCGCTGTATCTCGACATGACGGTGCGGGAGTATCTCCAGTACGTCGCCGAGCTCAAGGGCCTGCAGCGGCGCCAGCGCGGCGACGAGGTGGATCGCGCGCTGCACGCCTGCAGCATAACGCACGTAGCGCACCGCCTCGTAGGCACGCTCTCGAAGGGCTACCGCCAGCGCGTCGGTATTGCCCAGGCCCTTGTCGGGCGACCGCAGGTCCTTATTCTCGACGAACCGACGGCCGGACTCGATCCGGAGCAGGTGGCGGAAATGCGCCACCTGATCCGCACTTTCCACGGCGAGAGCACGGTAATTCTGTCGACGCACATACTGTCGGAGGTCGAGGCCATCTGCGATCGGGTGATCATCATCGATAAGGGCCGCGTCCTCGCGGTCGACACTACCGCCAACTTGAATCGGCGGTTGCGACGGACGTCGCAAATCCATGTGGAAGTCGGCGCGCCCGTGGCGGCCGTGGTTCGACGTTTGGAGGCAGTTCCCGGGGTGGTCGAGATCACGCCGGCCGTCAGTGCCTCGTCCGACACCGTCAGCATCGTCGTTGCCACCGAGAAGGACCGCGACCTGCGCGCCACCGTCGCAGCGGTGGTGGCCGAAGCCGGCTGGCCCTTGCTCGAATTGCGTCCGGTGACGCTCACGCTCGAAGAGATCTTCTTGCGCCTGGTGTCCGAGCAGAAGAAAGACAACGAGGAGAGGCATGAAGGCGCTCGTCATTTGCCGGCGTGAGCTGCGGTCTTACTTTACGTCGTACATCGCCTATGCCTTGTTGGCGATCTTCCTGCTGCTCAGCGGCTATTTCTTTTACAGCGACCTGATCTTCTTCGTGCTGTTCGGAGGCTACGTGCTGCCTACCGGGCTGTGGCAGTTCGTGTTCCTCGACATGCGACTGTGCGCGATGCTCGTCCTGCCCCTCCTGACGATGCGCCTGTTCGCCGAGGAACGTAAACTCGGCACGATCGAGCTACTGTGGACGTATCCGGTCCGGGACGTCGAGATCGTCGCCGGCAAGTTCTTCGCCTGCTGGCTCTTCTTTCTGACCATGCTGGCCCCCACCGTCCTGAACCCACTTCTCTTCTACCGCTTCTACCAGTTCGACGTCGGGCCGCTGCTGGCCGCCTACCTGGGCATCCTGCTGCTGGGTACGGCCTTCGTCGCCTGCGGCCTGTTTATCTCGTCGATAACCGAAAACCAGGTCGTGGCGGCCATGGGCACTTACGGTATTCTGGTGTTCTTCTGGTTCCTGACCTGGAACGAAGAGGTGGCTGACGAAGGTGTGGTGCGCCTGTTGTTCCGACTATCTCTGTTCGACCACTTCTACCAGTTCCCGCGCGGCGTCATCGACACGCAGGACGTCGCCTTCTTCCTGGTCTTCACGGCGTTTTTCGTGTTCCTCACCCTGCAATCGCTGAGCGTGCGCAAGTGGCGCGGGGTCAAGTGAGATGACGTCGAAGCGCCAGTGGGCACCGACGCAAACCGTCAGGCACTGGCTGCGCCTCGCGATCCAGATAGCGCTGGCGGCAGTCCTCTGCGGCCTGATCAACCTGTGGGCCGAGAGGCATAATCGGCGCTTCGACCTCACCCCGACCCAGAGTTACGTGCTGTCCGACGCCGCGACCGCGGTCGCTCGCGGCCTGACGGGACCGGTGCGCATCACCGGCTTCTACAACAGTCAGGAACCCGGGCAGCGGCGACAGATGCTTGACGTTCTCGGGTTATTCGCGGCGGCATCCCCTCACATTACCTACCGGCTCGAAGATCTCGACCGCTCGCCGGCACTCGCGAAGAAGTACGGTATATCCAACTTCAACAGCGGGGTGGTCGAACGCGGGCAAGATGTGCGCGCCGTGCGTAGCATCAACGAGGAGGAAATCACTGGCGCCCTCCTCAAACTGACCCGCCCGGAGACCCGCACCCTGTGCTTCGTCACCGGACACGGCGAGCGACGCCCGGGGGACGTGTCCGACAGGATCGGCTACAGCGAGGTCGGCAAAGCTCTGCAGCGCGAGAACTACGAGATCCGGAGCATCGACTTCGTACCACCGGAAGGCCCCCCCCCGGATTGCACGGTCCTGATCATTGCCGGCCCACAGCGCGACTTCCTGCCGGGCGAGGCCGCGAGCATAGAACGCTACCTTGACACCGGCGGGCGAGTCATGCTCCTGGTCGATCCGCAGGCGCCCGCGTCGATAGTCGAGTTGCTTGCCCGTAACGGTGTGCGCGCCGGCGACGACATCGTCGTCGACGAACGCAATCGTTTCTACGGCGCTGACAGCTTCATGCCGCGCGTGCCCATCTTCGACGAGGGCACTTTCAGAAAGAACCTCGATACTGCCGCGGTCTTCTCGCTGGCAAGGACGGTAACCCCGCTCGACAGCGCCAGAGACGGCTACCGTGCCCTGCTGCTCGCGATGACGAGCCCGGAGAGTTACGCACGCATCGATGGGGGCGACGTGCCGGAGGGAACGGGCAAGTTCCGTCCCGACACCGACAAGCCCGGCCCGCTGCCCGTCGGCGCAATCGTCACCGGTCAACCGGCCGACGGTGGACCCGGAACCGAAACGCCCACTCCAGCCACACGCGGGCAGATGATAGTGTTTGGCGATTCCGATTTTCCAAGCAACCTGTACCTGAACCTGCTAGGCAACAAAGACCTTTTTATGAGCAGTGTCGGGGTTCTCGCCGAGGACCCCGAACTCGTCGCCGTGCGCCGCAAGGGCCTGCCGCGCAGCTCTCTATCACCGGTATCGCTGACGGCCGAACAGGGACGCTTGATCTTCTGGATGGCCGTCGTCGTGCTCCCCGGGTTCTTCGCCGTCCTCGGAATCGTCATCACGTGGCGACGGCAAAGGCGCTCGACGGTGTCCGCATGACCCCGCGGACCACCTTGTTCCTTGTGGTCCTGATCGCACTGGTCGGCAGCTATCTGTGGTGGGAGGAAAGAACCTCCCAACCATCTACTGCGCCCGCCGGTACCGGTCGCGGGGCGGTACCGGCCGCATCGACGACACCTTTACGCGGCTTTTTCACTTTCGAGCCGGATCAGGTCGTACAGGTGCAAATGCAGCGTGGCGGCACCACGTACACCGCAACTCGTTCCGGCCCCGACTGGCCGACACCCGCGATCGGAGACTTTCTGCGCGTGCTTACGCAGGTAGGGGTGATCATGGACATCTCGGCAGACCCCCTTCCCGCCGCGGAGTACGGCCTCCTGCCCCCGCGCAACGAGGCAACGCTAATCCTTGCCGGCGACCTCCCACCCCTGGTTCTACGGATCGGCGACCGCAATCCGCCCTCCACCGGGGTGTACGTACAGATCGGCCCCAGCGGCCCGATCGGCCTCGCGGGCGCCCTGGTCGATTGGGAATTCGAAAAAGCTTTTCGCGGACTTACCCCCACCGGGACACCCTCGGCCCGAGCCTCCGCCGGGTAACTCCCCCGCCGTCAACAAGCGTCGAAACGCAAAATTGACGACGCCGGTTGAATCAAGGCCGAACAGAGGCCATAATCCAGACAAGGATAGTCCAATATGAAACGCAAACCTTCGCAGATGGATACCCTTCGGAAGGTGTATATCGAGCTGAGTGGGAAGCGAGTGGCAGCCTGGGAACCCAAAGACCCGACCAGGCGAGCGCTCGGCCGGTGGACAGACCCTCAAGCGCTGCTGCGCCGGATTTATGAGCTCGATCACCCCGAGGAGTTCGTTCCCGAGGGCCCGGGTCGACAGTGGCAGGCAACTTGGCGGGGACGTTTTAGCGTGCCCGGCAAGGCCAAGTCTCGCGACGCCGCGTAACCCCCCAGCGCGGCCGCAGGCTGGGGCGTCCCGCATCGAGCGGGCGCCCCACCCCCTGCTTCTTCATTAGGGGTCTTCACGGATTCGTGTGGGTAGAAAGTGGGCTGCATGGTATCGGGAACCCGCGATTGGCAAGGGTTTGAGCGTTTCGAGCCGATCGAAAGACTTGGCATGATCTGCGGATGGCGAAACGACGACGGCTGCAGGACGAGTATCGGTTCGCGGGAACGCGCCCACTGGCGACCGTGCGTGGGGTGTTCGGCGATCGGATGGCGCGGATTGTCACCCTGGTTCGGCGGCGAAAAAAACGGAATGCGGCATCTGCGGGCAAGCGCAGCGCAGCTTCTACGATCGGCGTCAACGCCTGGTGCGCGATCTGTCGAGCGGTGGCG
>JAKLJW010000023.1:85878-86167 GCA_023150935.1 Candidatus Binatia bacterium
CCTGGAGGTGGAAGTTCGCCGGGTGGCCTGTCGGAGGTGCGGCGCAGTGAAGCGCGAGCGCCTGGAATGGCTCGCCGACAATCCGTTGTTCACCAGGCGATTTGCGTTCTTCGTGGGGCGGCGGTGTCGGGTCAGCACGATCAAGGATGTCGCCGAGGAAGTTCACCTGCATTGGGAGTCCGTCAAGACGCTGGAGAAGCAGTACATGCGCGCGCAGTTGCACCGGATAGGCACCCCGGCACCGCGCGTCATTGGGATCGACGAGATTTCGATCCGCAAAGGGCATACC
>JAKLJW010000024.1 GCA_023150935.1 Candidatus Binatia bacterium
AGCCCGGGGGAAGGGCTCCTACTCGGGGCGAACGGGCTGGTTGTTCGCTTTGGGTTGCGGGCGGTAGCCCGCGCTGAGCCCCGTCGAAGGGGGTGCCTGCCTGGCACGCGTCCGCCTAACGTAATGACATCGATCCCGCCCCCCCCCTCACGCCCCCACGCCATCACGCCCCCAAGCCCCCGTCCCGCCGTTTCCCCACGGGCGCGTCGTGACGTATCCTTAAGCGTGGCCATGGTTGCTCCCCGCACCGCTGTGCCGGCGGAAGCGCCGGCGGTGTGGCCCGTGCTAACGCAACGGCACGTGGCGGCACTGACAATGGCGTTTGCGGCGGTCGTCGCCGGCATCTTGTGGTGGTCGGTCCGGACCGACTACCGGGCAGTCCTCGCGCTCTGGCAATCTCAGTTGTCGGCATCGGCGGAGTACCGCAGGGGATGGATGAACGAATGGCTGACCGAGCGCGGTGGCGACGCGCGCATGGTCGCAGGCTTCCCGACCGTTCGCGCCGCCCTCCAACAGCGGTTGGCCGGTGACAGACTCGAGCCACTGCCGCCGGCAGAGGAACGGCACCTGCGTGATGCCATCGCGACAGCGCTCGACGAACGCGTGGCCGGCGCCATTACGGTGATCGACCCGCAAGGCCGGGTCGCCTTCACGGTAGGGTCGGTCACCGTGCCGACGACGATCCTGACCGATCTGGGCGTCAACCCACCGGCGGTTACCGACGTAACCATCGACGGGCGTCTGCTCCTTATGTTCTCGGCGGCGGTGCGTGAGGAGAATGCGCCGAACGGCCGTATCATGGGATGGGTGCTGACGCTGGTCGATCCTGCCGTGCGTCTCTGGCCTTTGCTCATGGCCGAGGGCCTTCCGGTCTCGACCGGGGAGGCCCTGATCGTTCGCCGGCACGGGGACAGTATTTCCTATCTATCTCCGTTGCGCTTTGCCGAGCCCGGCAAAGTGCTGCGGCTGCCCGCGGACACACCGGGGCTCGCCGCCCGCGATGCAACCGCTGGCCGCAATGTATTCGGCGAGTTCAGCGACTACCGCGGCGAGCGCGTCCTGGCCGCGACGCGCGGGCTCGACGTTCCGGGCTGGGGACTGATCCGCAAGATCGACCGAACCGAGGCCTTTGCCACGTACAAGAAGGCCATACGGCGATCGACCGTGATTGCCCTCCTCGCCGTGGTGGCCTTCGGTGCCGGGATGCTTTCCCTCGGCCGCCGGCAACGGGCACGTGCGCTCGATGCCGAACTCCACCGGGAACGCCAACTGCGCGCCAGCGAGGCGCGGTTCCGGGCACTTTTCGACCACGCCGCGGTAGCGATCTGCATCGTCGACCTCGAAGGCAAGTTCGTGGAGGTCAACGATGCGCTCTGCAAACTCACCGGCGTTCCTCGCGATCTGTTGCTGGGCAGGTCGTTCATGGAACTCAGCCATCCCGACTACGCGGAGCGGGCGCGGCAGCGATTCGAGTGGCTGGTGCGTGGCGAGGCCGATTCGTACGCGGTGGAGAGGCCCTTCGTCGCCCCGGACTCCCGCGTCGTGTGGGCGCGCGTCTCGGCCGCGCTAATCCGGGACGGAACCGGGCAGCCGCGCTACGTCGCCGTCGTCCTCGACGACATTACCGGACAGAAGGAGGCCGCAGAGGCGATTCAGCGCATCAATGCCGAGTTGGAGGAGCGCGTCGCCCAGCGTACCGCCGCTCTGGAGGAAGCGAACGCCGAGCTAAGCGCCTTCAACTATTCGGTTTCGCACGACTTGCGCGCACCGTTGCGGCACATTGAGGGTTTCATCCGCATTCTCGAGGAGGACTACGCGGCCGCCCTCCCCCTGGAGGGCCGCCATTACCTCGATCGAGTCCGGGCCGGCAGCGTCCGTATCAACCAGCTCATCGACGCCTTGTTGCGACTGGTGCGCATCGGGCGGGCCGAGATGCAGCCACGCAGCGTCAACCTTACCGAACTGGCGCGGGCAACATTCGAAGATCTGCGGCAGCACGACAACGACCACGCGATCGACTTCGTCGTCGGGCAACTGCCCCGCGTATCGGGCGATCCGGTGTTGCTGCGCGAGTTGTTCGACAACCTCCTCGGCAACGCCATTAAGTTCACCCGCCCGGTGGTGCCGGCGCGCATCGAAGTTGGCGCCGAGCAACATAACGGCGATCGGGTCCTTTACGTGCGCGACAACGGTGTCGGTTTCGATCCGGACCACGGCGACCGGCTCTTTCGGGTCTTCCAACGCCTGCACAACGCGCAGGATTTCGAGGGCACCGGCATCGGCCTGAGCATCGTCAAGCGCATCGTCGAAAAACACGGCGGCAGGGTCTGGGCCGAATCGGTCCCCGGCAACGGGGCGACATTCTATTTCACGCTGCCGGAACCGGCGGAGCCACGCGATTGAGATCGGCGGCGGGCAGCGAGACGTATACCGTCGTGCCTTTGTTGACCTCGCTTTCGATCCAGAGGGCTCCGCGGTGCGCCTGGACGATGTGCTTGACGATCGCCAATCCCAAACCGGTACCGCCGAGCTCGCGCGACCTGGCCTTGTCGACGCGATAGAACCTTTCCGTAAGCCGCGGCAGGTCCTGCCGTGGCACGCCGACCCCGGTGTCGGCAACGCGGATTTCGATCCATGGTCCGCCGCCAACGTCGCGTACCGCCGGGGCGCCCGGGCCGGCGGGCTGCTCGACCGCCGCGGCACTGACCGTTACCGCCCCACCGGGACGCGAGTACTTCACGGCGTTGTCGATCAGGTTGACGAGAACCTGTTCGATGCGGTCCGCATCGGCGTTCAAGGGCGGCAGATCGGCCGGCACCTGACGCCGGATCTCCACGTTGCCCCGTTGCGCCTTCTCGCGCACCACCTCGATGGCCGCGTCGACGGCGGGGACCAGCGGCATCGGCCCGCGCTGGATCTCCGTGCGACCCAGCTCGAGGTCCGACAGAGTGAGCAGATCGTCGATGAGGCGACCAAGACGCTCCGAGTGCCGCTCGATCACGCGCAGAAACCTGTCCGCCAGTTCGGTGTCCTGCAGGGCGCCGCCGCGCAGCGTTTCCGCGTATCCGCGGATAGCCGTCAGCGGCGTGCGCAGCTCGTGCGACACGTTGGCCACGAAGTCGCGCCGGGTGGCTTCGAGGCGGCGCAACTCGGTAGTGTCGTGAAAGACGAGAATGAACAGCCGCGGCACCCCGCCGGGCTCGTCAATCGGCGTGGCGGTAACTTGCAGGTTCTCGCGCCCGGCACCTTCGAGGGTGATCTCCCGCATGCGGCCACGGCGCGTATCGCCCCGCATGACCTCGCGCACGAGTTCCTGGATGTCTGGATCCCGGGTCACGTTAATCAGCGGCTGACCGACCATGCTGCCGTGCGTCGACGCGGTGCCGAACAGCCACTCGGCGCGCTGATTCGACAACAGAATGGTTCCCAACCGATCGATGACGAGAACGCCCTCGACCATGCCCCTGAGAACCGCCTCCAGTTTGCTCTTCTCCTCGCGCGCCGATTCGAGCTGGGTCCAGAGGCTGTTAGCCGTGGCGAGCAAGCTGCGTTCGAGACGACTGACGGCGTCGTCCCCTTCGGGGGTCAGGGGCGGCGGCGGTTGTCCGGCCGCGATCGCGGCGGAAAACTCGGCAACTCGGGCCAGCCGCCGAGCGAGGCGCACGTACGCCCACAGAAACAGCGCCACCGCCGTCAGCGCGGCGACCGCAAAACCGGCGGCGGCGACACGTCCGCCGCGGAAATAGAGACCGACACCTACAACCGCGCCGACGGCGACGTACGGGAGCAGCAACCGCGCCGGGAGGCTACGAATGGAGGGCACGGTCGTTGAACTTGTATCCCACGCCGCGCACGGTGACGATCAGCTCCGGATGGGCATCGTCACGCTCGATGCGCGTCCGCAAGCGACGCACGTGCACGTCCACGGTGCGGGGTTCGACATGCGTCTCGTGCCCCCAGACGAGATCGAGGATTTGCAACCGATCGAAGACCCGGTTCGGCGATCGCACGAAGAAGCGCAGCAATTCGAACTCGCGCAGCGAGAGCTCCACCGATTTGCCGTCGACGAACACCTCGTACCTGTCGAAGTCGATGCGCAGTCGGCCTTTCTCGTAGACGTCCTGGCGACGCTCGACCTCGCCGCCGTACGCGCGCCGCAGCACCGCCCGCACGCGGGCGACCAGCTCGCGCGGACTGAAAGGCTTGGTAAGGTAGTCGTCGGCGCCCATTTCGAGGCCGACGATGCGATCGCTCTCCGCGGCCTTGGCGGTGAGCACGACGATGGGCAGGGTGGCGGTGGCCTCGTTGCCGCGAAGCTGCCGGCAAACGTCGAGACCCGGAACGCCGGGCAGCATGAGGTCGAGAATGACCAGCGCCGGACGCTCGCGGTTCACCGCCTGCAGGGCCGCCTCGCCGTCTTCGGCTACGGCGACGGCAAATCCCTCCTGCTCGAGATTGAAACGGACCAGCTCGCCGATATCCCGCTCGTCCTCGACGACGAGAATGAGCTTGCGGTCGCCGTCGGCACCGCGACCGGCCACCGAGGCGCCGACCGATCTGGAGCGGCTAACTGGCCTCATCACGGTTCCCGTGGCGGCGTCGCCGTCGCATGCGCAATCTCGATCGGGCCTCGCATCAGACGAACGGCGGCACCTGATCGAGGTGACGTATGCTCTTTCCCTTCACCATGAAGACGACCATCTCGGAGATGTTGGTGGCATGGTCGGCAATGCGTTCGATGTACTTGGCGATAAAGATCAGGCGCAGGCCGCGCGTCGTGGTGTGCGGATCTTCGATCATGAACGAGAGCAACTCGCGAACCAACTGATGGGTCAGACCGTCGATCATGTCGTCGTCGCGGCAGACCTTGAGGGCGAGATCGACGTCCTCGCGCACGAAGGCGTCGAGACTCTCGCGGAGCATCTCTTGCGCCACTTCGGCCATGCGGGGGATGTCGATGAAGGGCTTCAGTTGCGACTCCTGGTTGAGTTCGATCACCCGCTCGCACATATTGACCGCCATGTCGCCGATACGTTCGAGGTCGGCATTGATCTTCAAGGCCGTCGTTATCAACCGCAGGTCCCGGGCCGCCGGCTGGTGCAGGGCGAGGAGCCGCAGGCAGAGTTCGTCGATCTCGACGTCCATTCGGTTGACCGTGTGATCGCGGCCGATGGTCAGTCTCGCCAGTGCGTCGTCGCGCTCGGTCAGCGCCAGGACGGCGTTGGCAATCTGCTTCTCCACGAACCCGCCCATTTCGAGAATGTGCAGGTGCAGGCTCTTCAGCTCTTCTTCGTAGTGCGGGTCGGTGTGCTGGCGCGCTTCCACGGCAAACTCCCTTCGTATCATCCGAATCGGCCGGTGATGTAGTCTTCCGTTTCCTTCCGCCGCGGCGTCGTGAAGATCTGCTCGGTGGCGCCGAACTCGACGAGTTGCCCGAGATACAGGAAGGCGGTGTAGTCGGAAACACGTCCGGCCTGCTGCATATTGTGGGTAACGATAACGATGGTGTACTGCCGCTTGAGCTCGTGAATCAGCGCCTCGATACGCGCCGTGGCGATCGGGTCGAGCGCCGAGCAGGGTTCGTCCATCAGGATCACTTCCGGTTCGACCGCCAGCGCCCGGGCAATGCACAGCCGCTGCTGTTGTCCGCCCGACAAACCGAGCGCGCTCGCGTGCAAGCGATCCTTGACCTCGTCCCACAGCGCGGCGTTTTGCAAGCTCTTCTCGACGATGAGGTCGAGTTTGCGCCGGTCGCGCAGGCCGGCGATCCGCGGCCCGTACGCGACGTTGTCGTAAACCGACTTGGGAAACGGGTTGGATTTCTGGAAGACCATGCCGACGCGTTTGCGCAGGGTGGTAACGTCGACGCGCGGATCGTTGATGTCCATACCGTCGAGGGTTATGCGGCCGGTCACGCGGGCTCCGGCAATCAGGTCGTTCAGCCGATTGAAACAGCGCAAGAGCGTCGACTTGCCGCATCCCGACGGGCCGATGAACGCCGTCACCCGGTGCTTGCCGATGTCGAGGGTGATGTCGCTAATGGCGAACGTGCTGCCGTCGTAGGACATTGACAGGCCCTCGACCGCGATCACCGTTTGCGTACCCGCCGCTACCGCTCCCTCCGCAATCGCCGCCGGCGCCGCTGCGGCAAGGGGTCGGCGCAGGGTCGGTGGCATCATGATGCGGGCTCCGGTCACATTAGCGCTCATAAGTCCCCTCAGAACGTCGAGCCTGCCAATCGGCGCCGCAAGCGCCCTCGAATGACGATGGCGGTGAGATTGAGTGTAATGACGATGGCCAAGAGCAGCAACGTGGTGGCATACACCATCGGCTTGGCGGCCTCGACGTTCGGCGACTGAAAGCCGACGTCGTAAATATGGAAGCCGAGGTGCATGAACTTGCGGTCGAGGTGCAGGAAGGGGAAGTGCCCGTCGATCGGCAACGTCGGAGCGAGTTTCACCACGCCCGTAATCATCAACGGCGCCACCTCGCCGGCCCCCCGCGCCATCGCCAGGATCAAACCGGTCAGAATGCCCGGCAGCGCCGCCGGCAGCACCACCCGCCAGATGGTCTCGAACTGCGTCGCGCCGAGCGCCAGCGATCCCTCCCGATGCTCGCGCGGGACGGCCCCCAACGCCTCTTCCGTCGCGACGATCACCACCGGCACGGTGAGCAGCGCCAACGTCAGCGAAGCCCACAGTATGCCTCCGGTACCGAAGGTCGGCGTCGGCAGACGCTCGGGGAAGAACAGCGCGTCGAGGTTACCGCCCAGGAAGTAAACGAAGAAACCGAGTCCGAAGACGCCGAAGACGATCGACGGCACGCCGGCGAGATTGTTCACGGCGATACGCACGACCCGCACGATCGCACCCTGACGGGCATACTCCCGCAGGTAGAGGGCAGCCAGCACACCGAACGGAACCACGGCAACGCTCATGATCATCACCATCAGCACAGTGCCGAAAATGGCCGGGAACACCCCGCCCTCGGTGTTGGACTCGCGCGGGTCGGCCGATACGAACTCCCAGAGACGGGCAAGATAAAGCCGCACTTTCGCAGCGACCGACATCGAGTTCGGCCGGTAAGCCCGCACGATCTGCGTCAGCGGCACATCCTTCGTCTGTCCACCGGCGACGCTCATAACCACCTGGTCGACACGACTCTGGGCGACCAGCGTCCCGAGCTGCGCGTACTCCCGCTCGTACTCCGCGTCAAGCGCGCGCAGTCGCGCCGTAGCCGCCTCCACCGCGCCGCCGTCCTCACCGCGCTCGGTGGCCCGCTTGATGGCGAGACGGCTCTGTTCCATCGCGTAGTTGATATCGCCGATGGTGCCTCGCTCGATGCGACGAATGCGCCGGTTCAAGGCGTGAGCGGCGGGAAGGCGAGTCACCAGGGCGTCCCAGCCCGCGGCCGGGCCGGAAGCGACGACCTCGTCGCCGACGCGAACGTCCCGGACCATGCCGAACAGGTTACCCCACTCGCGCCGCTCCAGTACCACCGCATCCGCGGGGTACGCCGTACCGACGATGTCCCGTTCGTCCACCCACCGAAAGTCCGCCCCGGAGATGTCGCGGTTGCCGACTTGCACCTGAATCCGGTACGCCCCCGTCGCGCCGCCGTCGGCGGCCGGAATGGCCTCCCGGCCACGTACCTGTCCGATGACCGTCTGCCCGTCGCGCAAGCTGAGTTGGACGACGTCGTTCGGCCAGAAGAAGCCCAGGGCGCGCGTGAGCACCAACAGCAGCAGGGCGACGATCATGAGTAAGCTCGTCGCCAGCGCCCCACCGGTGAGCCAGATGAATGGATCCCCGCGTCGGATCAGGTTCTGCATGGTCAGAGCTGTTGGTAGCGCCGGCGCAGCCGCAAGCGCACCAGTTCCGCCACCGTATTGACGATGAAGGTGGCGATGAAGAGGAGCAGCGCGGTAAGGAACAGAACTCGATACAGGGTCCCGCCGTGCGGCGCTTCCGGGATCTCGACCGCGATGTTCGCCGACAACGTGCGCATGCCGTTGAAGATGCTCCAATCGAGCACCGGCGTATTCCCCGTTGCCATCAGCACGATCATGGTTTCGCCGACGGCCCGTCCGAAGCCGATCATCGTTGCCGAGAAAATCCCCGGACTCGCGGTCGGCAGCACCACTCGCACGGCGGTTTGCCACGCCGTCGCGCCCAGGGCCAGCGAGGCCGAGGTGAGATGGTTCGGGACGTTGGCCAGCGCATCCTCGGAAATCGTGAAGATGATCGGGATCACCGCAAAGCCCATGACAAAACCGACGATCAAGGCGTTCCGCTGATCGAACCTGACGTCGACGCTCTGGAACAGCCAGGTGCGAAAGTCGCCGTCGAAGAACCAGCGTTCGAGCAGGCCGTTGGCGGCCAGACAGATCTGCACGCCAATCAGGAGCAGGGGGATGACGACGAGCACTTCGGTTCCGACTCCGCACCGCCGCCGCAGCGCGAACGGCAGCCGGTGCCATACCGCCCCGAAACCGAGCACCAGGAGGGGCAGCACCAGCGTTGCCGCCAGCACGCCGGGCACTACCGGCTCGATCGCCGGGGCGAGCCACAATCCGGCCAGGAACCCGAGCACGACGCTCGGCAGCGCCGCCATGATCTCGACCGTCGGCTTGACGACGTGACGCAGCTTCGGGTGCGCGAACTGCGAAGTGTATACTGCCGCCAGTACCGCCAGCGGAATGGCGAATAACAGGGCGTACAGAGTGCCCTTGATCGTGCCGAAGAGCAGCGGCACGAGACTTAGCTTGGGCTCGAAGTCGTCGGTTCCGCCCGTCGACTGCCATACGTATTCGGGCTGGGAATAGCCCTCGTACCACACCTTGCCGAACAGCGTCTTCAGCGACACCTCGGGATGCGGGTTGTGAATGTCCCATTCGAGCGCGGCCCCGGCCGGGTTGACGGCCAGGGCGCCGTTGGCCTTCGGTGCGAAGGCCAACGTCGTGAGCGGCCCGAGCGGATTCTGCAGTTCGAGCAGCGTCGCCCCCGAAGTGGCGTGGCGCAAGACGACCTTGCCACTCGCGTCGGTGCTGAGAAAGCTGCGGCCCCGCGGCGAGGGCGCCAACGCGGTCACCGCCGCCACGTGGGGTTCGAACTCGTGCACCCGTTGCAGACGCCAGCCGCTCGGCCGGGCAGCATCCCGCACGGGAAACCAGACACTCACCTTACCGGAGGCGTCGCCGACGATCACCGATCGCCCGCCCAGCAAGTATGCCAGCGCGGTCACCGCAACGCCGGGGTTGGCCGTTGCCGCACGCGCATCGACGAGCACCGGCGCCGCCGGATTGCCGAGGTCCCAGTGATACAGGCGGCCGTCGGAAGCGCCTATGTACGCGGCGCTCCCCGGCGGGTCGACAACAACCGCCGTCGCCCGGCCACCACGGTCGAGCGGTAACGGTTGCCGCGTTTCCTTGCGCCGCACAGCCCCAAAAAGGTTGCGGCTTTCCCGCACGGCAAGCACTTCGGGGCCCGCCTCCGCGCGCGCGGTTACCGCCGTGATACCGGTGTCCCCCGGCACGCTCGCGGCCAGCAGATACGGCGTCTCGCCCTTCTCCGACAGAGTCCACGCCCCGGTTTCCTGCAAGCGCGGACGCACCGTTCGCCGGCCGGCGGAACGCACCACATCGAAAGGGATGCGCACGCCGAACAACTTACCGTCGTCGGTCGCGATCAGCAGATCGTCGATCCCGGCACGCGTCACCGCCGCTATGCGTTTCCCGGCCAGTCCGGGAAGCGGGGTTTCCTGCAAGACGGAGCGGTCGACCAGCGAGACGAAGCGCGCGACACCATCGCCGCCGATCAACTCGAGAACGTCGCGCGACTCATCGACCGCGGCCGCCAGCGGAGGCGCAGCACTGAACGGATCGAGGGTAGCTTTCACCCGGGCGTGCGGCGGGCGAAAAAGCGGCCACACTTCGGCCGCTATGAACACCAGAATCGCCAGAATGCTGGCGATGGTTGCCATGCCGCCCGCACGGACGAGCCACCTTGCCGCGCCGTCGGTAACCGCGCGACGGGTCCACCCCGCCGCAATCGGCCGTGCCAACCAGCGAGAATCTGTCTCGGCAGTCTGAATCGTGGGCTCCCGTGCCGGCGGCGGCGCCAGCCCCCTATTGGATCTTCTCGATCTCTTCCCGCGCTACCACCGCCGGCACCGGCAGGTAGCCATCTTTGATGACCACCGCCTGACCCTCCCTAGAAAAGATGAACTTGACGAACTCCCGCACCAGCGGATCGAGTGGTTTCTCCGGGTCCTTGTTCACGTAAACGAACAGGAAGCGCGCCAGCGGATACGTGCCGTCGTAGACGTGCTCCGGGGTCGCCGCCACAGCCGCCGCACCTTCCCCCGGCGCCAGCGCCAACGCCTTGACGCCCGAGGTCCGGTAGCCGATGCCGCTGTACCCGATCCCGGCGCGATCCCGCGTGACCCCCTGCACCACCGACGCCGACCCGGGCTGCTCCTTGACCTCGTTTCGGAAGTCGCCGTTGTTCAGCGCGTGCTCCTTGAAAAACCCATACGTACCGGAGGCCGAGTTGCGGCCGTACAGGCTGATCGGCATCGACTTCCAATCCCCCGTCAGGCCGACCTGCCCCCACGTAGAAATCGGCTCCTTGTACCCGAGACGCCGGGTCTTGGAGTACATCGCATCGACTTGCGGCATGGTGAGCGATTGCAGCGGGTTGTCCTTGTTGACGTACACCGCCAGAGAATCCAGCGAGGTCCGAAAACCGGTGGGTTTGTGGCCGAACTGGGTTTCGAAAGCGTCGATCTCGGTGTCCTTCATCGGCCGCGACATTGGCCCGAGCTGCGCGGTGCGGGCGATCAGCGCCGGCGGCGCGGTGCTCGACCCCTTTCCTTCGACCTGCACGCGGACGTTGGGGTAGAACTTGCTGAAACCCTCCGCCCAGTAGGTCATCAGGTTGTTCATCGTGTCGGAACCGATGCTGTTCAGATTGCCCGAGATACCGCTGACTTTCTGATACGGGGCGAGAGCGGGGTCAACTTCGATCGGCGCGTCCGCAGCCGCCGGCAACGGCAGGTGGAGCAGCAGCGCCCCGAAGAGCACCAGAAATTCGAATCGCATCAGGTTCTTTCCTTTGTCGTCGAGCACCTGACCCAGCCCGCGCCAGCTGCCGACAGTACCGCCGGCGCAGTTACAACGATCCGTCCGTACGTCCTTCCGACGCGCGGAAACCGACCACAGTCGACGAGCAGGGTACAGGATCAATGTTACAGCCACGTTACAATCAGGCTGCAACTCGGTTAACGGCTCGTAAGGGCGTATTGCCGTTAATGCGGCACCGTCATACCTGCCCGGTTTTACGCGGGTCGGATCACGACTACCTGCGGTAATCCCTGGCTTTCGATGACCAGATCAGGCCGATTTCACGCCCATGGCGTCGTTTTCGAGGGCAAGACCGGCGGGATATGCTCCCGCGTCCTCACGCAGGACATGGGTGTCCCCGATCGTCCCCCCGATCGTCCGCTTGCCCTTGCGCCGCGAAGGCGGTACCAGAGAGCACATGGGAGCGCCTCGCACGAAAGCGCCCAGGGGCACGCAGCAGCCGCGCGTCCCAACGGTACGGGCTGTCGAAGGAATCGTGCGGCGCGGGACCGTGCGCCTGCCCCCGGGCGCGGAAATCCCCGACGGAGCCCGTGTGTACGTGCTGGTTCCAGGTGAGGCACCGCGCGCCCGTATCTTCAGCCCGCGCTTGCGCCGTCCGGAAGAGGCGGCTGACTTCGAGATGGACATTACGGATGCCGCGGTATGACGCCGAGGCGTTTGCGCCGCCTGCGCCACTGGCTCATGTCTCGCTCACCAATGTGAGGCGCCGCCTCGCGTGCACGGACGTGCCAATGCTCACCGACAGCGGCGCGGACGTCACGCTCGTCCCCCGCAGCGCCGTCAGCCGGATCAAAGCGACCGTCGTTCCCGGAAGGGAGTACGAGTTGCTCGGGTTCGACGGGACGTCAAGCCGTGCACCAACGGTTCGTCTCGAACTCACCTGGCTCGGTCGCGCCTTCGTTGGCCGGTTTCTCCTCATCGACGACACCGTCGGGATCCTCGGCCGCAACATCCTGAACGCGCTGGTGCTGGTCCTGGACGGGCCGCACCTGCGCTGGCGTGCGCGGTAGTCCTGCACGGCGCCATCCTGGACCCGGAGCCGATCCTCCGCACAAACGCCCCATCCGGTGTCAGGGGACGATGGTACTCCTGGTGGTGAGCTTCGGCGTTCGCCTTCCACTCCGTACGCGTACTCGGCGAAGCGGTACACGTACTCGTACACGGACTGAGGGCACGCAGCGAAGAAATTGCACCACGAGCGGTTGGAAGTTCACGGGGACGTGGCCGTGTACGAGTACGTGAACGAGTACGAGTACGTGAACGAGTACGAGTACGGAGGAGAGGCCGGCTCGGCGGCGCGGCGCCTGAGACGCAGCGTTAGGCTTGATCGATCGGGGTCGGGGTCGGAATCGGCATCGGAATCGATGACAGCACGATGATCTTCGGCCACGAGCGACTTGAGGTATATCGCGCGGCCATCGAGTACGTTGGCTGGGCGTATCGGCTCTGTGAAGGCATCAAGGGGCAGCGAAACGCGAAGGAGCAGTTGCTGCGAGCATCGCCAGCGATCCCGCTGAATATCGCCGAGGGGAACGGCAAGGCGACCGACGGTGACCGCCGCCGGTATTTCTAGATCAAGCGGCTGCAGGCGACGGCGGTGCCGATGGCGGCCCCCCTTGCCGGTGCCGCTGCCGGTCTTCTCGGCGCTCATGCGCCGATCACGGTCAACGTCGGGAGCGTCGAGCAAAGCAACTCGCCGCCGTGGGGCGTGACGCGGACGGGGCTTTCGAGGCGCATCCCGAACACCCCAGGCACCACCATGGCGAGGAACGCCACCTCGACGGCATCCTCACCCGTATAAGTGGTCCGTCCGGGATTTTCGCATCGCCGGGTGCATGATCGACGTCAACTACCACCTCGGCACCGAGGCCGGGCTCCCGCCGTCCGGGGCGGGAGCGAGGGCTCGCTCGTTGAACTTGTAACCGACCCGCCGCACCGTGACGATCAGCTCGGGACGCGCCGGATCAAGCTCGATCAAGGCGCGCAGGCGCCGAACGTGGACGTCGATCGTTCGCTGGTCGATGGCGCCCTCGTCGCCCCAGATCGACTCGATGATCTGGGCCCGGTCGAATACCCGATTCGGCCATTGGACGAAGAAGCACAGTAACTCGAACTCGCGCAGAAAAAGCTGCGCCGCCCGGCCGTCGACGTAGACCTCGTAGGCGTCGAAGTCGATGCGCAGCCGGCCCCGCTCGTAGGGTCGCCGGGGGCGGTCGGGTACGCCGCCGTCCAGGCGCCGGCGTTGCGGCACGCGACGCAGGCGCTCCGATGGCGCCGCGAGCAGTTCCCGCACGGGCGGCACTCCAGTACGTCGGTCGTTGTCCCGCATGCCCACTCCCGGGCACCCGTCGCCCGCCTTACGACCCCGAGTCCCCGGCTGCTGCGGCGGGGGCGGGGGGATCCGCCTGCAACGCCGTAGTCAGCGTAGCGATCGTCACGGCACCCCCCTCGCGGGCCACGTCCATCGCCTGAACCGCGAACCCGTACGGGGCGTCATCGGCGGCATCGAAAAATAAGATGTGATCGTCGCGAGCCGCGAACATCCGCCGGAGCCGGTCCGAAAGTTCCGCCAGCGGCACTGCGGCGCCATTGACCTTGACGGTAGCGTCGGCCTCGACCCGCAACACCAGCGGCGGCTCCGGCTCGTTGGCAAGTTCCTTCTTCTCGATTTCCTGTTTCTCCTGCTTGGGCGTGTGGACCCAGAACTTCTTGTTGGCCAGCGGGGTCATCACCATGAAGATGATGAGCAACACGAGCACAACGTCTACCAGCGGCGTCACGTTCATGTCCGGCGCCGGCCCCTTGCCGCGCGCCCCGCCGACCTGCATGGCCATGACTCAGTTCTCTCCCGCGGCCGGTGCGGCCCCCGGTCCCGGCATGGCACCCGCCGCCGCTTCCGGCCCTGCACCACTCGACGACATCGAGGACTCGGACATGCCTGATGCGCTCGCCGCCGCGCCTTCGTCATTCGTGGTGCCGGGCGCCGCCGCGGACTCCTTTGCGGATACCATCACCGAGCCGCCTTCGCGGTGCTTCTGATTCACCACGAACGACATTCCCGGAAAGCCCGCCTCTTGCACCCGGTTCTGGAACTCGCGCACGTCCTTGTATTTCAGTCCGGCATCGGCCCGCACGACCAGCCGTCGCATCGGGTCGATAGCGCGCTCGGCGCTCAAGTGCTCGATCAGGCGATCGAGATCGTAGGCCTCGTCGTCAAGGTAGTACTCGCCCGCCTCAGGGATACTGACCTTGAACGGCTCGGCGATCTTCGCGTCCGGATCGGGGTTGAATATCTGCGGCAGGTCCAGCGCGATGTCCTTCTCGAGCTGCGGCGCCACGACCATGAAGATGATCAACAGCACCAGCACCACGTCGACCAGCGGCGTAACGTTGATGGTGGGCGTTACGCCGCCGGAGAGGTCGCACCTGCGGGCGAATCCGCCGGTCACGCCACCGCCTCGGCGCTATGGCGCGCCAGCCGTGCCGGGCGCGGCTCGCCGTCGACTCGGGCCGGCCTGTTGACCGGCACGGCGGGTATCGCGGCCAGGGCAGCCCTTTCCGCGAAATCGTCGACGGTGTCGAGCAGCTCCCCGGCGGAGTGGTTGAGCATGAGTTCCTCGGCCGCGATCTTTCCCGACAGATAGTTGAACGCCAGCACTGCCGGGATCGCTACGGCGAGGCCCAGGGCCGTCTCGACAAGTGCTTCCGAAATGCCGGCCGACACCGACGACAGGCCGCCCGAACCGGTAGCCGCAATGCCCTGGAAGGCGGTGATGATGCCGACCACGGTGCCGAGCAGGCCCACGAAAGGTGCCGTCGACCCGACCGTGGCGAGCACCGACATGCCGCGCCGCAGATCCGCTCCGACCTCCTCCATGAAACGTTCCAGATGCCGCCGCGTGCGCTCGACGGGCGGCAACCCGCCGACGTCCGCAGTGCGCGTCGCGTGCTGGTAGGTCGTCAGCCCGGAGCGGACGATCCGCGCCAGATGGCCGCGCTTATGCTCCTCCGCCAACTCGACGACCCTGTCGAACTGGCCGTGCCGCATGGCCTCGCCGATCGCCGCCGCAAACTTGCGCGACGACGAACGGGACAGGCGCAAAACGATCAGACGCTCCACCAACACGGTCAGAGACGCCAGGCCCATGATCGCCAGGACCCCGGCGATCGCCAGTGCCGGGGCACCCATGTGTTGCCAGATCTCTATCCAACTGAATGACATGCTCTCCCTCCTTGGCGCGCACACCCGACGGTTTCTGCCCTGGACGCCATACGGCTTCGTCGTTCGACTTCAGACGGTCAACTTGAACGGGATCTGGATGATTCGGTAGACGGTGATCGGCTGGCCCTGATAGCGCGCCGGCTCGTACCGCCACGTCTTCACGGCCGACAGCGCGGCGCTCACGAACGGCTCGTCGCCGCGCATCACCTGAATGTTGTCCTTGTCGATACTACCGTCGGCGCGAATGACGACCTTGAGGATGACCATACCGGTCTTGCCCGCCGCTCGCGCCTCTTGCGGATAAGCAGGCGGTGCGTTCGCTTCCACCGGCATCGGCGGCTCGGCATCCTCCGGCAGGGCGATAGCCCCGACTTGCCCGCCCGCCACACCGTCCGCACTACCCCCTTCGAGCCCCGCCGGATCGCCGTCCCCGGGTTCGCCATAAACCGCTATCCCCTTATCCTCGCTGGGGTCGGCCTCTTCAGGCACCGCTTGCGGCATCTCCTTCGGTGCCACCAGCTCCTTCGGCGGCGGCGGCGCCTCCAGCTTACGCACCTTCATGTCCCTGGGTATGACCGGAGCAGCGGCCGGCGGCGGCTTCGGCTTTTCGATCACCGGTTCCGGCGGCGGCGGTGGCGGCGGTTCCGGTTTGACCACCTTCTCGACGAAGGTGACGTCGACCGACGGCGGCGGGGCCACCATGTTCTTGGCCGCCGTTCCGACCACGGCCGCCGCCACAAGCAACCCGCCGTACAACGCCAGCGACGCCAACCCCGCGGCCATCCAGTGGCGCTGCACCTGGTCGGTACGCCCGTAACTGCCGAATGAACTGGCCGTCTCCTCCATAAGATCCGGTCGTAGCCTCAAGGTCCCGAACGTCGTTGCGATCCGGTGCGGTGGAGCCCCGACTAGCGGCCGAAGTATGCCATCGCCGCGCTACTGCGGAGTTACGGCAGTATGAAGAAACGATTACGCGTCGCCTCAATCGTCCCAGTTGAGGCCTATGAACTTATACTGCCCGTTCACGTCGACGATGGTGCCGCTGCGCAGCACGCCGGCACGGCCGTCGGCGTCGACCACGTCCAGCCGCAGTTTGCCGTAGGCCGTGTAGCCGGCGAAACCCCGTGGCTCCTTCGTGAAGCTGGGCGCGGTTCGCCGCAACACGTGACCGCCGAACTCGTCGAGCAGGGCCTGCATGAAATAGTCGCTGCGGGTTTCCAGGCCGCGCCACATGTACGCGGCCGACTTCGCCGAAGTGCCGCGCGGCGCCTGCCCGGGCGGAACGGTCCACGGCACGATGATCCCGAGGTACTCCTCTTCCGTCACCCGCAGGGCCCGCAACTGCTGCGGATCGTTTGCCGCCACGGCCGCCAGCAGTCGGTCGACCAACGCATCGATCGACGGCGCCCCGCCGGCAAGTGCGGGCGGGCGGGCGGAAGCACTCGGCGGCGTGGGCACGGGGGCGGCAAACGCCGGCCACGTCGCAACCAGCAGGCCGGCGATCGTCTTTGCCGTAGCAGGAAGTATCGCACGGACGGTTGTGCAGTGGTTTCGCATGACGCCTTTCACGCTCCTTAAGAATCCCCGGCCGGGGACGCGCAAACGCCCCCGGCCGAGGTCCTGACTCTACCGATGGATAACCCGACTACGAGTCGAAGTTGTTCCAGGGTTTGCTGAGCCAATCGCAATCGGCACCCGCACCCGTGCCGGCCACGCTGCAGGAAAGCGACGGGTTGAACGCGCCGACGTAGGCTGTGTCGACAAAGTTACCGTTGATCGCCGAGCAGGCGCCGCTGGTAACCGAGAACGCCCCCGGAGTAGCCAGGACCGTGTTGTAAAGCTCGCCGGACGCCGGGTAGCCGGCCGCACCGACGTTCGTGCCCAGACCGAGGTTCGTCTGCAGTCCACACCACGCCGAGGTGGTGCAGTTACCGGAGCCACCCGAGCAGTAGGTCGTCCCACCGCCACCGGTCGCGTAGATTACCGAGCTGCCGAGCGTCGTGTTGCCGGTCAGCACGGGTCCGGCGCTGCAAGCCGCCGCCGTGGTGTCGGCGTCGTTCAGATTCACGCCCTCGTTCTTGAATCCGGTAACGACGAAGTTCGCCAGATTCCCGGCGCTGCCGCGGCGCAGGATGATGCCGCGGTCGTGTCCGCCTGCCGTCGACCCGACCAACGTCACGTTGCACATCTGCGGGCGCGACCGCGGCAGGTCGTTGAAGCCGAACTCCGAATTGTCGGCCTCGATGCCACGGCTCTGGCTGCTGCCGGCGGAGAGGTTGCCGCCGCTGTGGACGTAGAGGCCGAACTGCATCGCTCCGGTGAAACCGAGCTGCCAGTCGAAACCGTCGTCGCCGCACTCCGAGGCCACGAGGTGATCGGTTTCGACGGTGCCCCCGAACCATTCGATGCAGTCGTCGGCGCCTTTGTGCGCGTGCACGTAGCTCACGCGCGTACCTGACCCGACGCCGTTGAGCGTGAAGTTGTTCAGCTCGTTGTCCGGGGTGAACAGGCGGCCCGCGAACTCCACGCGGGCGTAGGTCACGATCCCCGAGTTATCGTCGGTCACGCAGCCGCCATACTGAAAGGGCAGCCCTTCCGCCTCGTTCACGCATCCGGGCCGGTTGACCGTCGAGCGGCCGTTGAGGTTGAGTCCGCCCCAATCGTTGGCGGCCCGCGGCGCGTTGTTGCTGGTGAAGACGATCGGTTCCGCTTCCGTGCCGATGGCGACGATGCGCGCGCCCGGAGCAATGACAAGGGCGGGTACCCCGACCGCGGTTGTGTCGCCGACAACCTGGGTGCCTTTCTCGATGGTGAGCACCGTCGTCGCCGCCGCAGCGGCCGGCGTGGTCACCTCGACAGTATCGGTCAGCATGACGCGGCAGGTCGAAGGCCAGACCTCGCTGGCGGTGATGTCAGCCGCGATCTCGATCGAGGGGCAGTCGGTCTCGTCGACGCACGCCGCACCGGAGCGGCTGCCGCCAACGCAGGTGCCGGACGAGCAGGTTGGCAGCGTACCGGTGCACCCGGCACGGTCCGATCCGACCGAGGCGCCGGCCGGAGTGTAGTCGATCTGCAGACCGGCCACGAGGCGGACGAGCACCGCCAGGTCGTTGTTTATCTCCGTCGTTGTGTTGCCGTCGCCAAAGGTGTCGCCGCAACGAACCGACGGCGACGACCCGGTAATGACACTGCCGAGGCCGGCGCCGCCACACAGCGTCGCCGCCGCCGGACTGCACGTCCCCAGTGCGCAACTCGTTAGAATCGTCACGTCCCCGGCGGTCACCGCCCCGTCGTTGTTGAGGTCCGCTGCCGGCGACACTTGTGCCGGCGCCGCCGCCGCCCAGAGGACGACGGCGCAGGCACCGGCCAGTGCAAAAAGGATTCTCGTCGACTTCATGATTTCGTGTCTCCTTCGTTCGGTTGTCCGAAAAACAGGTCTACAGGACACTCGCACCATCTCGCGCTCGCGCCGTTACGGCGTCACCGCCGTCACCGAGCAGGTCGCCGAGAAGACGCTGACGCCTCCGGCGGCCGAGGCACTCTCGACGCGGCAGTTGAAGTCACCCGGGACGGGCAGCGGTGCCGCCCCGCAGCGCTGCAACGCGATGTCGAACAGGCCAGGAGCGCCCGGCGGCAGCGGCGTCGGCGGCACGTCGTTGTCGACTATGACATTGCGCAGGGCGTAGTTGAGGTCGTTCGGCGTGAACGTCGCGTTGTTGCCCGGAATGAGGGTGATGGCATTCTGCACCGCGGCCTGGCTGCCGGAGCCCGGAATGGCCACCGCTGCTTCGGGGTAATCGAGGTAGATGCTGAGGGCGGTCACGTCCATGCCCCCGGGAACGGTGAAGGACACGGTCGCCGTGGCCGAGCCGGTCACCGAGCAGGACTCGATGCTGCAGTCCCCCGGGCAAGCGTCGCCGTCCACCACGTTGCCGTCGTCGCAGGTTTCACCCGCGTCGATCTTGCCGTTGCCACAAAGCGCGTTGAGCTCGCCCGGCGTCGGATCGTCCGCGGCCACCGCAACCGCATCGAGAACGATGGCCTTGTAGTCGACGAGGCAGGCGCCGCAGTTCGCCAGGTCCTGAACCGTCGCGATGAAGTCGTAGCAGCTCGGCGTCGCACCCGGCGGGTCGACGTTCGGGCAGGACAGTGGTGCGCCGATGGCGTCCGGCGCGATGTCGTCCCCGCCGCCGAAGGCCTTGTCGTCCCCGCCGCACGCCTTGGCGATGCCATCGAGGAGCTTGGTCCGGGCCTTGTCGATCTTGCCGGTGGCCTTGGTGTCCGGGCACGAGTTCGGGGCACCGTCCTTCAGTGCGTTCTTCTGGCATCCGGCAAGGGCTTTGCGGTGCGCCGAGAGGAACTTCATGCCGTTCTTCCCGATTGCCTGCTTGCACTTCTCGAGCGCCTTATCCGTCGAAAGCGGGGAGAGGCTGGCGTAGAAATTGTCGACCACCTGATCCACGCCGGTTTCGCTCACGCACTTCACGCACGTGTCGATGTCCGCCAGGGTCGCCAGGGCGTTGTTGCAGCCGGACTTCTCGATGTCCGGGCACTCGTCGGCCACGCGGCCGTAGGCCCCACACCCGTTGGAGATGTCGCAGTAGTTGTTGCCCGGGCAGTCCCCGGAAGTCGTACAGGCGTTGCCATCGTTGGTCCCGCCCAGACACACCTTCGATCCACACGTGGATCCCGGGCAGTCACTATCCGTCGTGCAGTCGTTGCCGGCATTCCCGCCGCTAACGCACGTTCCAACGCAACCCGAGGGACACAGGCCGGTCGTGCTTGCCTCGCTCGTGCAGTTGACGCCCTGGCCCTCGCGGGTCCCGTCCAGGCACTTCCCCGGACAGTCGGCGCCAGTCTGACAGCTAAGTCCGTCCCGCTCGCCCTCGTCGCACGCCGGAACGCGGCCGGCCCAACCGATGGCGCTCAGTGCGAGATCGTCGCCGCCGCCAAACGCCTTGTCGTCGCCGCCGCACGCCTTGGCGAGCGCCCCGGCCCGTTTCAGGTCGGCCTTGGCAATCTTGTCGATCGTCTTCTGGTCCCCCGGCGGGGCCACGGTGGCATCGCAGACGGTGGTCACCGCCAACTTGCCCTTCACCTTCGCCTCTTCGCACTTCGCCAGCGTCTTGGCGCGCGCGTCCTCGTACTTCTGCGCCGCCGCCAAAATCGACTGCTGGCACTTAACCGGATCCGATGCGGCCATCGCCGCACGCGCCGTCACCAGGTTCGCGGCCATCAATGCCGCGACTACGACGAGCGCCTTTCGCGTTCTCAACATGCTGTGATACATGATTCGGTCTCCTCCCGTTGGTCGCGGGCGCCACCTCGGCACCCGCTGGGTTGGGGACCCGCCGCGTAGTTACGCACTCCCCTGCAAGGCTGCGCGGCGGGTACTGCTCCTCTTAACTCCCAATCGATCGTCCCTCTTACCGCCCTCGTATCGTGCGGACGGACCTTCACCCCATGAGGCATCCGCGCTCGTCCTTGATCCCCTCCGTAAGCTGTCGACTGCGGTCGATCCTCCGTCGAACATCTGCATCCTGCGCGACGCCTCCCGTGATACCCCGGATCGGCTACGCGCGGGTTGCGGCTTCGTTACCGTTCGGTAACTGCGGCGAGGGTCACGCAACCTTCACCGCGGTGTAACCCCCCTGTAACCCCGCCCGAGTATCAAGTGCCGCGTCGCCGGCAAGGAGCGTCAAGAGGGACGCGACCACCGCCGACCGTTTGCCCTGGAGCCATTCGCGTGCGCTGTGAAACGACGCTTCCGCGCCTCATGGGTGCGCTTGTGACCCCGCTGACCTTCCTGACCCTGGTCACCGTGTTCGCGGTCCGAACTGCATTCGCCCAGGCGCAGCCTGTTGCACCGACGCGCGCCCCCCGACCGCCGGCGACCGCCCCGGCGGCGGCGCCCACCGCCCGGCCTTCGCCCTCCGGCGCAGCGCCGTCCACTCAAGGTACCGTCCAGGGGCGTGTCCTCGACAAGAGCACCGGCGATCCGATCATCGAGGCGGGCGTCGAAGTCGTGCAGACCGGCAAGCGCGTGCGCACCGATCTCGACGGCAAATACTCGTTGCGGCTCCCGCCCGGCACGTACGAACTGCGGGTCTTTGCGCCGTTATATGTTGGGACCCGCCTCCAAAACGTCGTCGTAAAGCCGAACCTGACCACCGTCGCCGACACCAACCTCAAGCCCGAGGCCGGCGCCGGGGTCGAAGTCGTCGAGGTGGTCGCCGAAGCGAAGAAGGCGGCGGAAGCCACCCAGCTCCTCGAGCGCAAGGCCAGCGATGTCGTCGAAGACAACATCGGTGCGCAAACCATCGCCAAGTCGCCCGATTCGGACGCGGCGGAAATCGCGACCCGGCTGCCGGCCGTGACCATCGAGGACGGCAAGTTCGTCTACGTACGCGGCCTGAGCGAGCGCTACAGCTACGGCCTGCTCAACCGCAGCCGGCTGCCCAGCACCGACCCCAATGTCCGCGTTGTCCCGCTCGATCTCTTCCCGGCCGACTTCATCGACGCGCTGTCGGTGGTCAAAACGTACTCGCCGGACCTGCCCGGCGATTTCTCCGGCGGCCTCGTCGACATCACCCTGGAAGAAGCGCCGGACCGGCTGACCTACGGCGGCGGCTTCACGCTCGGCTTCAACACCAACTCGACGTTCCAGGACTTCCTGACCTACCAGGGCAGCTCGCTCGACTACTTCGGCTTCGGCTCCGGATATCGGGCCCTGCCCGCTATCATTCCGAGCGATCCCAGGGTCATTCGCAGCCAGGCCACGCAGGCGCAGGATCGCGTCTACGCGTCGGCGTTCCGCAATATCTGGACGCCGCAGACGATGGCCGCGCCGCCGAACTTCCGCCTCCAGGGTTCCGTCGGTAACAAATGGGGACCACTCGGCGGGACCGTCAGTGTGACCTACGGCACCAAGTACGTTAGCCAGCCGAACACGGTCGATCAGGTCATGCAGCAGCCGGGCACCGGCGGCACGATCGAGTTGCGGCAAAGCTACTCCGGCCCCGTCGATACGTTCAGCACCAATCTCGGCGCCTTACTAACCTCCGGATACGACCTCAGCACCAGTCATCGGCTCGGCTTCCGGACCTTCGTCAACCGCAACACCAGCGACCAGACCGCCGTCCAAACCGGGTTCGATACGCAGGACAACGGCCTCGACTCGACTGCCACGTCTCTCGAGTACACCGAAGACCAACTCGCCTTCGGGCAGCTTACCGGCCGGCACCGCTGGGACTGGCTATCGCTCGATTGGCGCACCGCGCTATCGCAAACGACCGAGCAGGCTCCGGACAACCGTTACTACCGCTACGCCTTTGCGCCCGGAGCGGTCCCCGCGCTCGACATCCAGGGCGCGTCCGGCCGCAGCCCGACGCGCACGTTCCTCGATCTCGACGAGTACCTCACCGACTCGGCCATCGACGCCGACCTGCCCTTCAAGACCGCGTTGCCGTACACCGACGTCTGGCGCGGTCTGGATGCCCATTTCCGTTTCGGTCCGGCCTACATGTACCGCGATCGCAACGTCAACTACCGCGTCTTCGTCTACGACAACGGCCCGAATCTCTCGAATTCCGGGATCGATCTCTCCAGGCGACCCGAGGCGGTGCTCTGGGGGACGAACCTGGGACCGCTGGTCGGCCTCAACGACCTGAGCGGGATCTGTTCCCCCTCCAACCCGCAGGCCGGCTGCCAGAACTTCGAAGCCTCGCAAGAAGTGGCCGCATTCTACGGCCTGCTCGAACTACCGCTGCTGCAGGACGTCCTCCGTCTCAATGCCGGCGTGCGCACGGAGTACTCCTACATCCGTGCCAAATCGGCGCGGCAGACCAACCTCAACAACCTCGATCCCCTGCCCGGGGTGAACCTGATCTGGTCGCCGCGCACCGACATGACACTGCGCGCCGGCTACAGCCAGACCGTATCGCGACCCGATTTTCGCGAACTCGACCCGACGCTTTACATTACCAGGCCCGGCGACCCGCCGACCGAGGGCAACCAGGATCTCGTCTCCGGCAGCATCGACAGCTTCGACCTGCGATGGGACTGGTTCTTCTCCCCCGTCGAGCTGGCCTCGATCAGCGTGTTCTACAAGGACCTCGCGAACCCCATCGAGGACGTGCTGAACACGAAGAGCAGCAGCACGGTCATTACGTTTGTCAATGCGGAGAGCGCCTCCCTCTATGGCGCCGAGTTCGAAGTGCGGAAGAACTTCGGATTCGTCGGCCCGTGGGCCGCGCGTCAGGACTACACTCGCTGGTCGGCGCCGTACTTCGCCAACCTCAACCTGAACGTCAACGTCTCGCTGATCGACTCGACGGTCGACATCTCGCCCGACGCGCGCATCGACATCACCAACCGCAACCGCCCACTTCAGGGGCAGGCGCCTTACACGATCAACGCGAACCTCGAATACGACTTCGGCGAGCGCGGTATCGGGCGGCTGCTCTACACGACCGCGGGCCGCTCGATCGCCTACGCCGGCGTGAACGGCCTCGACGACGAGTACCAGGAACCGCGCAACCAGCTCGATCTCGTCCTGCTCTGGCGCTTTCGGGCGCTCGACATCCCTCTCACCGGCAAGTTCAGCGTCGAGAACATGCTCAACGATCGCTACCTCGACACCCAAAACGGCTTCATCACCAGTCGGTTCCGAACCGGCGCCACGTTCAACGTTGGTCTGTCGTATCTCCTCAACTGATCGCGCCCACACCGTCACCCACAGGAGGAACCCGTTCATGCACAACCAGGCTCGTCGCACTCGCTCAGGCTGGCTCGTCAGAAGCGGCTGCGCTCTCGCCGTGCTGGTAGCCGGTGCCACCCTGGCACGCGCCCAATGCACGGGGGACTGCGGCGGCGACCGCGAGGTCACCGTCGACGAGATCATCACCATGGTAAATATCGCCAACGGGGCTGCCGTTCTCGACACCTGCCCCGCCGCCGACGGCAACGGAGATACTCTTGTCGCGATCGACGACATCATCAGCGCCGTCAACAATGCCACCAACGGCTGCCCGGCTCCGACCCCGACGCCGACCCCGACCCCAACGGACGGTACCGTCACGCCGAACCCGACGCCCACCGTGCCGGCGCTCTGCGGCAACGGCGTCGTGAACTTCGACGTCGGCGAAACGTGCGACGACGGCAATCTCGTCGAAGGGGACTCGTGCCCGGCGAACTGCCGCATCCGCACGTGCACCCCGGACGGCACCACGCTCGATGTGACCGTGAGCTTTGCACCGCCCGAGAATACCGACATCGCCGCACTCTCCGTGTTCCTGCGATATCAGGAGGACCGCGTACGCATCCCGGGATCGCGGGACAGTCAGTTAACGGCGGATCGCATTACCAATTCGCCGGAGAACACCTTCTTTCAGCACAACGATCGGGACTACGGCCTGCAAATGGTCGTCGTCAGTTTCGACCAGTCGCCGATTGCCCCGGGCATCCTGTTTACGGTGCAATTCGACAACTGTAGCGGCGCCGTCCCGCCCGAGGTCGCCGATTTCCTGTGCCGGGTCGACAGCGCGTCGACGCCCGCCGGGAGCGACATTCCAGGGACAACCTGCTCGGTCTCGATCCCCTGACCACGTGGAGCACGGGCTGTGGAACTCGGGTACACTGCGCGACTCTCTCGCGTGCCGACGGCGGTGTTGATTGCGATGGCCACCCTCGCCGCCGGCTGTGGCGGTGACGTGACGGCGTACTACACCGTCAATCCCCGACCGACGGTCGGCATAACGCTTCGGCCGCAAACGCCGTCGGCGACCCGCCCGCCGACGGCGACCTTCACGCCCGAAACGCCGAGCGCCACGCCAACGATCACGTCGACGCCGACGGTCAGCGCAACGGCCACCGTCACCGGCACCTCGACGACGACGGCCACGGTAACACCCACCGTGCCTCCGACCATCACCCCAACGCCCTCTCAGACACCGACCGGCACGGCCACCCCGACCCCCTCGACCGCCGCGACCGCGACGGCAATCCCGACGGCGAGCGCCACGTCCACTCCGACCCACACCGCCAGCCCCAGCGCAACCGCAACGGCGTCGCCCACCGCGAGCCTCGCGCCTACCGATACTGCAACGGCAACGCCCACGGCGCCGGACAATCCGACCTCGACACCGACGCCGCCGGCTGCCACGCTGACACCCTCCGGAACCCCGACGCCCACGGCAACACCGGCCCTCCCCACGCCGACACCGACGAGCGGCTCCGCGGCCTCCTGCGGCAACGGCTTCATCGAACCGGGAGAGACCTGCGAGACCTGCGCGCAGGATTGCGTCGTCGGCGCCTGCACACCCGGCACCCCGCAGCGGAGCTTCCGCATCGACCTCGGCTACCCAGGCGGGAGTCCGAAGCCCGGGTCGGTCACAGTCCTGCTCGGCTACAGGAGCACCCTCGTCAGTCTCCCCAACCCGCCCACTCCGCGCTTCACTTCCTTCCCGAGCAACACCCTGCGCGGGGTCACCGGTCTGGGCTACGCGGCGCGCGTCGTCGCCTCGCGCGGACTGGGGTTCGATGCGGCAAGGCTTTTCGTGGTCAACTTCGACAGTTGCAGCGGGAGCGCCGCGCCGTCCATTGCCGATTTCGGCTGCACGGTTGAAGGCTGCGGTAGCGCCACCGGCAGCATCGACGGCTGCACCTGCACGGTGCGCGTGCCATGACGATAGCCAACAACTCACCGCGTCGTATCGATATGAGCGAGGCAACATGACTTCCAGACATCTTGCCCCTGGCGTACTGCTCCTGCTGCTCGTGGTAGCCGGCTGCGGTAACGGCGGTGTGCAGCAGTTTCCGTACGCCAACTGCGGCAACGGCACCATGGACAAGGGGGAAAACTGCGACGACGGACCCGCCAACTGCGACACCTGCGCCTGCACCACAATCTGCCAGCAGGCGTTCTGCGGCGACGGGTTCGTCTACATCGGCGTCGAGCAGTGCGACACCAACAACCTGAACCGAAAGACATGTACCGCTCTCGGCTTCGACGGCGGCGAATTGTCCTGTTGGGCCTGCGGCTTCGTCACGTCGCAGTGCGGGCCGGCTTTCACGCCCACGCCCGTGGTGTCGGCAACGCCGACCGCCACGCCAACCCCGAGCCCACGGCCAACCGCGACTCCGGGTGGCGAGTGCATTCCCGACGGCCGCGTCCCGGTCACGGTCAACTTCGCCTCCGCCACCGGGGGCACCGCGACGATTGCCATCGCGCTGGCTTATCCGGGTGACGCCGTCGGCCTGCCAGCGGGCGGCATCGAGTCGCGGATCTCCGGACGGCCCCAGGGCACCCAGTTGCGCGACGTGAGCGCGAGTGCGAACACGCTGCGGGCCACCGTCAGCCGCCCGATCGGCACCTTCCCGCAGGGACGCTTGTTCGTGGTCGATTTCGACCGCTGCGCCGGCGGGCCGCTGCCAGAGCCGAGCGATTTCACCTGCACGGTCGAGCAGTGTGCGTCGCCGGACTGCACGTGTCGGGCCACGCTTCCGTGAGGACAACATCGATGCGATCGACTGCGTACCGCGCTTTTCTGTTCGGACTTGCCTTGCTCGGGTGGCCGCCCGGTGTACGCGAAGCCGCCGCGGCGACGCCTTGTGCCTCCAGCGGGCAGCCGTTCCCGGTTATGGTGACGTACGAACAACCGGGCATCAGGCGTGCGGAGTCGCTGACACTGCGTATCGTGTACCCGAGCGACCGTGTCACCCTCGGCCCGAGCGCGTCGCCGGAAGTCCTCAGCCGACGGATCGAGCACAAGCCCGCCAACACCATCGCCGCGGCCAGCGCAACCGACGGCACGCTCACGGTCGTGCTGAGCCGTGCGCAGGGTTTCGAGGCTGGCGACCTCTTTACTGTCCGATTCGATCGGTGTACGGAAAGCGCGCCGCCGACGGCTGAGGCGTTTCGGTGCACGGTCGAGACCGCCGGAACTGCGTCAGGCAGCATCACCGGCGGCAAGTGCGCCGTGCGCTGACTCGCCATTGTCACAGTTGCACGCATCGCGCGCAGACATCAGGCGCCGGTTGGACGGGCGAATGACGATCCGCCCCTGCGTCTGCACCCATCGGCGTGCAGGCGGGTGTCGTCGAAGAGCAGTACGAATTTCGCAGTGCCCCGTTGGCCGACCGCCGGCTGCAGAGTCGGCTGTGCACGCTGTACGGTGCGGTGCCCGGGCGGCGGGGTCAGGCCCCCTTTCAAGCGCAGATGGCGGACTCGGCGGCAGTCAGCGCCTGGCGCCGCCGTATGGGGACTGCCCGCGCCAGGGAGATCTACAAGCAACGGGCTCCTACTGCCGAACGCGTCAACGCCGACGTTCGCACGTATCGCACGATGGATCGAATGGTCGTGCGCGGCGTCGGCAAGGTGCTTTGCGTGGCGCTCTGGAATGCACTGGCGCTCAACCTGGTGCGGTGGTTCGCGCTGACCGCGGTCAGTTGAGACCCGATACGCAACACCGGCGGGGCCGCGACGATCACAACGTCCACGCCGGCCCGTTGTCGCCCCTGGCGGCACGGCGCGCCCCGTCTCATGGCGCGTTTACCAGACCACACCCTGGCCACCGCAATCGGGTACCACGCCCACCGCTACTTATTCCCTGCGAAAACCCGATTCCCTCACAGGCCCATCGTCCCCTGCCTCCATGTGGGCTGGAAAGCCCGCAGTGGCCACCCCGCGTCTGGTCCAGACACCGATGCGGGCGCACCGGCAGGCGGGCACCGGCGCCATCACTCTGAGAACTCCTGCACGGCCTTTGCCTTCTCGCGCTGGTATTCCTGCTCTGACAACAACTTCCGGTTGTACAGGTCTCGGAGCGTGGTCAAGCGCTCGGAAAGTCGCTGCGTCTTCTCGACATCGGCGGCGTTCGGCGACGCGGTGTTCTTGTCGCCGACAATTTGCTGAATCGTAATTCCAGAGTTGGTTGGCGCTCTCGATCGAGACGGCCCTTCGCAATCGCCACCGGTGAGGACCGCATCGACGGGCGGGTAGTAACTTGGGCCCTTGAATATCGCCACGACGCCGAGTGTGAAAATGTAGGCAACGATCCGGCCCCCAGCGACACGGGTTTGCAGTTGCCCCTCGGCGGAGTCGCAGTTGCGGTACTCGACACGCCAGGAATGCGGTTGTCCAACTGCGCCTCGGGGGATCTCAGCTTCGGCAGGCGTGGTCCCGATGTACTGCCCGTCCACGAAAGCCTTGGCACCCAGAGGATAGGACTTGATGGCGACCCCCTCGGCGCATCCGCACACCGATATCGCCGTGATCAGCGCGAGTAACCCGACATCACGCATTGGCCCCCTCCTTCACGCCACCCGGTTTAGGTCGCTAACGTGGCCGGGTGCGCTCACATACTTTGCCCGCTTCGCCAGATTCGCGCAAGAAGCTCCGCCGGTCCACCTCAGTCGCTTCTTGCTCCATCCCGTCCACGAAAGCAGGGTGGCGGGGTGGCACCTCTGCAAGTATCCGAAGAGACTTGACAGTACATGATAAACAGGTCTGAATCAGGGGCTTGCAGTGCCGCTTCCGGGCCCCGAATGGTGGCGTGTAGGGAGGGCGGGCATGGCGCGTGCGCATCGGGTCCACGTGCCGGGGCATGTGTGGCACCTGACCCATCGGTGTCACGACCGGCGGTTCTTGCTGAAGTTTGCGCGCGATCGGCGCGTGTGGCGGGCGTGGCTGTACGAAGCGCGGCGGCGCTTCGGACTGTGCGTGCTGGACTACGCGGTGACCGCCAATCACGTCCACCTCCTCGTCCGCGACCGGGGCCAGGACGAGATCGCCGCCAGCATGCAGCTCGTCCAGGGGTGTACGGGACAGGCTTACAATCGGCGCAAGCGGCGCAGCGGCGCATTCTGGGCGGATCAGTATCACGCGACGGCCGTGGAGACGGGTGCGCATCTGGTGCGCTGCGTGGTGTACATCGACCTCAATATGGTCCGGGCAGGCGTGGTAGATCACCCGGCGGCGTGGGAGGTGGGTGGCTACCAGGAGATTCAGCAGGCGCGTGCCCGTTACCGGATCGTCGACCGTGCTGCGCTGGCGGAGGCGCTCGGCGTGGCGCTGCCGGCCCTGGCCGACGTGCACCGCCAGTGGGTGGAGGCGGCGCTGCGGGACGGGCACGTGCGCCGCGACCGGCAGTGGACCGACAGTGTCGGCGTGGGCAGTCGCGGCTTTGTCGAAGCGCTGCAACACGACCTCGCGCAGCGGGGGCGCTACCGCGCGGTCGACCCGGACGGCGACGGCTACGTCCTGCGGGACGCGGCCGCCGCCTACGGAGGCGATTCCGTCGCTGAAACTGCATCCCTAAGCGCAGAATCCGCCCGCTGCGGAGCCCCGTTTTCTTGTTGTTTCAGCGACTTGCAGAGGTGCCACCCCGGCGACCGAGTTGGCCCACGGTAGAAAATCCCCACCGGGTGTGCAGCCACGGATATTGCGCCAGGTATTCGTCCACGCCGACCAGTCGGCCCCGACGCCGTTTGATCGCGATCTCCCACAGCGAGGCCACAGACACGAACACCCCGGTGCGCCGGTCGGCGATGACCCGACGCGCCACGCGTCCGGGCTCCGGCGCGTCCGCCATCCACCGGAGCAACGCGCACGTGTCCAGCAGGTAAGGGCTCATCCCCACGGAGAATCGTCCGGCCCACACCGGTGGAGACGGGAGCACATCTGGCGCGCTGCGTTCGAAGGCTACGGGCCTGCTTTCGTGGGCGAAAGCTCATCGCGAAGCCGACGATCCGCCAGAGCCGAAGACCGTACCCCTGTCATCTCAATGACTTGCAGAGGTGCCACCCCGTGTGGTTTGGCATTGGATGGCCCTCGAAAACTCGGGGTCGGAGGAGGTATGCTGATCGTCATGGCGAGATCGGGTGCAGCGCGGAAACGGCAAGAGGTCGTCAGGTCCACGCATCGGCAACGCGAGTTCGAGTGGATCGAGACGCATGCCGACGAGATGCGCCGGCTTGCCGGTGAATGGGTCGTCATCGAGGGTGACCGGCTCGTCGCACATGGCAAGAACGCGGCGCGGGTTTTCGCCACGGCCAAGCGCAAGGGCATCACGGTGCCGTTCGTCTTCTACGTCGAGCCGCCCACCGCGGAAGGAACCGTGCACTTCGGCCTTTGACCGTGCCGACCATCGCGTACCAGTACGAGTTCCCGTACCGGCCGAGTCCGGCCGGCGGGATGTTCCCGATTCTGCCCGTCGCCGTCAGCAATCCACGATCGTCTGCGCGCTCGGCAGACGTGGTCGCCTATCTGGATTCCGGCGCGCAGCGCTCGCTCTTCGATGGGACGCTTGCGGGATTCATCGGACTCGATCTCATGGACGGCCCACGCCTACCGTTCGCTTCGGCCGCCGGATTTTCGATCGAAGGGATCCTGCACCCGGTGCGCCTGTTGCACCCCGAGCTCGGCGAGTTCGACCTGGAGATCGGGTTCAGCACGGTCCCGTTGCGCCGGAACCTGCTCGGACGCGATTTCTTCAACGTCGTGCAGATCGGGTTCCGAGAGCGGCATCAGGTCTTCTACGTGAAGGCCGAACCCTGACCGACAGCCGTATTCATCAGCGGTCCCGCCGGGAGCGTGTCAACAGCGCGCTATCGAGATCGTGGCAGGATAAGAAACCGGGCGACGTCGTTCGTGAACGATGGCAAGACGAAAGAGCGCCGGCTGATCCGTGCCGCTGCGCGGCGCCGCCGGTGAGTCGCCCGGGGCGTCACCGAATCATCATCTGCCAGCAACCGGCACGTAGCCGGTCATCCCGTATGTTCGTATCTTGCCAGGGTGCCACCCGACGCCACCGGCGATGTTGCCGTTGGGCGACCCCACGGTCTTTCCTTGTCCGACCCCGGCGCACGCGACGCCCGGCTCGCTACCAAACACAGTGTGGGACGTGCTGGCGGATGGCGTCGTCACAGGTGACAATGCGCGCTTCGAGGCGGCGCGCTTGCGCGATGAGCATCCGATCGAACGGATCGTCGTGCGGCACCGCCAAGTTTCCCGCGGTCACGGCGTCGCCCGCCTCGATCACCACGGTAGAAAATCCCCACCGGGTGTGCAGCCGCGGATATTGCGCCAGGTACTCGTCCACGCCGACCAGTCGGCCCCGACGCCGCTTGATCGCAATCTCCCACAGCGAGGCCACGGACACGAGCACCAGGGTGCGCCGGTCGGCGATGACCCGACGCGCCGCGCGTCCGAGCTCCGGCGCGTCCGCCATCCACCAGAGCAACGCGCACGTGTCCAGCAGGTAAGGGCTCATCCCCACGGAGAATCGTCAGGCCCACACCCGCCCACCACGTCGCCCGCGATCTGCCCGCGGAACGTCCCGGGTGCCCGGTCCGCCGCCTCGACCACCGCGACCAGCCGCGCATAGGGCTTGCCGGCCTTGGCGATGATTACCTCCTCGCCGCGATGGGCGCGCTCCAGCAACTCGGAGAAGTGCGTCTTCGCCTCGTGAATGTTCGCCTGGATTGCCATGAGATCTGGTTAGTCCACCGGGTGGACTCATGCAATCCCGGCGTCGTAGGGACTGCCGAGACACCCACTCCCTCGGGGTCGGTATCGCCATCGGTATCGATCCAAAGCCCACGACGAACTCGGTGCCCGGGCAACCGGGGGCACGTGGCGACGGCGTTTGACGGCGTCCTCTACTGGTGTCGCGCGCCGGGCATGCCGCCGGCGAGACGCCGCGGTCCCGACGCGTCACCGAATCATCATCTGCCAGCAACCCGCATGTAGCCGGTCATCTCGTATATTCGCAGCTCGTGAACATACGCGGTCTACCGGCAAGATCGCCGGTACCGCCGAACCCGGGCCGAGGAAGAGTGCGCCCACGCTCCAGTCGCCCCGGGGAGGAGAAGAGCAATGATGCGGCACGTCGGCGTGAGGGTTCTCGTGGTCGTCGCCCTGCTCGGAGACTACGCACCGGCGCAAGGGGTCCTGTACGGAACCGTTCCGTCGGGAAACGATACGATCCTGGTTACGGTGAACCCGACGACGGGAGTGGCCACGGAACTGGGTCCGATCGGCTTCCGTGACGTACGTGGCCTCGCCGGCCATCCGTCCGACGGTTGGCTCGTGGGCGCGACGTCGGCCGACGGCGAGCCGACCGCCGGACTGATCGTTGCGATCGAACCGGCCGCGGGCAGCGGCGGCAGCGCCGTCGGTGCCGCCAACACCCGTCCGATAGGCGGTCTCGCCTGGAAACCCGACGCCTCCGCTCTCTACGCTACTTGCAGCCGTTTCAGCGTATCGCCGGCACTCCCCGATGCCCTCTGCCTCGTCAATCCGCTCACCGGCGCCGCCACGCCGGTCAACGATTTCAACGCCCTGGGTAATTTCGCCGTGACCAACTTCGAAGGACTCGCCTTCAGTCCTGCCGGAACCCTCTATGCGGCAACCACCGCCGTGTTCAACCCGCCCGGCGAGCCGCGCCTGTACACGGTCGACACGGCCACCGGCATCGGCACCGCCGTGGGGCAGATCCGAACCGGCACCGGCGTTCCGCTCGGCGCCGGCATCGTCGGGTTGGATTTCGTCGGCAGCACGCTTTACGCCAGCACCGACTCGGGGCAGATCCTGACGATCGACCCGGCGACCGGCGTCTACACCCCCGTCGGCACAACCGGCGTCGGCACCATTCACGGTCTCGGCAGTACCGACATGATGGTGCCGTCTCCCACGCCGACAGCGACCGGCCCAACCCCGACACCGACCTCAGGCCCCTGCGTTTCCGGCGTCCCCGCCAATCCCTGCATCCCGGGCGGCGGCCCGACAAGGACCGACTGCCAGCTAGAATGGCTGGCGGTTCCCGTGCCCTTGCTGAAGAACGGCACCCCGGTCCCGGACGTGAAGGAAGGCATTCGGCGCAATCGCCTCTTCTGCTACGACGGCGACACCCGCTGTGACTATGACGGCATTACGAACAATAGCTGCACGTTTCAGGTCCAGCTTTGCATCAACAATACCGATCCCCGACTGCCCTGCACGCCTGTGGACCTCACGAGCTTCGCGGTTCGCAGCCCCAACTCGAAGCGCTTGCGCGACGCCGCCGATGCCGCCAACCTTGCGGCACTCCTGACCCATGGAACCTTCGGCGTTACCGTTACCGACCCGCCCATCACGCCGGGCATTTCAAACCCTACCCGCAACGCGTGCAGCGCAACGATCGACCTGCTGGTTCCCCTCAAGTCCAGGAGCAACGGCGGCTTCGGGAAGGCCCGCCGCGTCATCAAAGTGACCGGCAAGAGCGTCTCCGGCAAGCGCGATAACGACTCCATCAAGCTGGAATGCCGTCCGACCACGTGCGGCAACGGGGTTGTCGAGAGCGATCACGAAACCTGCGACGACAGCAACCGCATCAACGGCGACGGCTGCAACCAGGCCTGTCAGAACGAAGTGCTTGCCACGCCCACCCCGTCGCCTGTCCCCACCCTGACCCGGACGCCGACGGCGACCGTCCCGGCCACCCTTTCGCCGACGATCAGTCCCACCACCGGCCCGTCGCAGACACCGACCGAAACGCCGACGATTACCGAAACGCCGACCATCACCGTCACCCCCACGATCACCCCAACCCCCACCGAGCCGCCGACCGCCGGACCGACGGACACCCCTACGGTAACGCCAACGATAACGGATACCCCGAACGCGACGGACACGCCGACAACGGGGCCGACGAACACGCCGACACCTACTGTTACCCCTACCGGCACACCGGTCTGCGGCGACGGATTCCTCGGCGTCGGCGAACGGTGCTGCACCGACCCTCCGGGGTGCGACGTTTCGTGTCTGGTGGCGGAATGCGGGCAGGGCGCTGTGTGCGCCGCCGACTGCGCCGTCAGTCCCTGCACGGCGCCAACACCGGGGACCTTCAAGACCTTCAACGTCGACCTCGGGTACCCGCCGGGTCAGGCGCCGCAGTCGGTAACGCTCCTGCTCGGGTACAAGAGCGCAAAGGTCAGCCTGCCCGGCTCCGGGACGGCGCCAGCGTCCCGTTTCATTTCGTGGCCGAGCAACACCACCCGCGGTGTGAACGACCTGAACTACGCAGTCCGCGTGGTCGCCTCGCGCTCCCTCGGCTTCAGTAATGGCCGCCTGTTCGTCGTCAACTTCGACGGCTGCACAGGCCAACCGGCCCCGGCCGCCTCGGAGTTCGGCTGCACCGTCGAGGGCTGCGGGTCGGCAACCGGGAGTATCGACGGTTGTTCGTGCACGGTCCGCTGAGCGCCGCGCGAAGACGGCGAACACGGCATGGGGTCGACGCCCACCAGGCGAGACCGGTGACAACCGCACCTTTGGCCCGCACCGTTGGACGGCCAAGTCGTGCGGCTTACAGGCCGACCGCGACGAGAGCCTTCGCGAGGCGCGGTCTGGTGTGTGGATCGGCGAACGGGAACGAGCCGAAGAAATCCGGTAACCGACGGGTTACGCTCGCTGACGATCCCCGCCCTCGCCACCTTCGCGCGCGTTTGACTGGCACGGAGCGGCACTTCATCGTGGCGCCACCGGAGGCACCGGGAGTCATGGCCTCGCACCTCTTTTTCGATCTCGATGGCACGGTGACGGACCCGCGCGACGGCATCGTGCGCTGCTTAGCTCACGCACTCGCGGCCCTCGGTAGGACGGTCCCTCCCGCCGACGTCCTCGAACGCTTCATCGGTCCACCACTGGCCCCGAGCTTCGAGACCCTCCTCGGCACGGCCGACGAGAACGTCATTCGGGAGGCAATCGCCTCGTACCGGGAGCGGTTCAGCCACACCGGCATCTTCGAGAACCGCGTGTATCCGGAGATCCCGTCCGCGCTTTCGGCGCTGACCGCGCGCGGCTTCTCGTTGTATCTCGTCACCTCCAAAGCCGATGTCTTTGCGCGCCGGATCCTGGATTACTTCGACCTGTCGCGGCACTTCACGCGCGTTTACGCCCCGGACCTGGACGATGTGCGGATCGTCAAGGCCACGCTCCTTCGTCGCGCGCTAGCGTCGGAAGGCGTTGCCGCGAGCGCCGCGGCGATGATCGGCGACCGCCGCGACGATATCGAGGCCGCCAGGGCGAACGGCGTCCGTTCAATTGGCGTCACCTGGGGATTCGGGACGCGCGAGGAGCTTGCGCGCGCGGGAGCCAACGACATCGTGAGCTCGGCGCCGGAACTCCTCGCGCTGGTATCCGATGTCTGACAGACGGGCGAAGCGGACGACACCTTCTCGACCGGCGAACCGTAACCAGCGGCATCGTGATGGCGGTGGTCCTCGACACGCGCGCCTGGCTCTGGTTCTACTCCCGCCGGAGCAGGCGGTCGAAGGCCGGTTGCGAAACCGACCAGCGTGAGCAACGCCGCAGCGGCCTGCGGTCTTGCGGCAGGCGCCTTGCAGCCCGGGGCACAAGACCGTAGGTTACATGTAACCATGAAGGAGGGTACCATGCCGTCTGTGTCGAAGCGTACGGCGCGAACCAGAAAACCGATCAGCGCGCGCGAGAAGGTGCGGGTTCATCGCGAGCGCTTGCGCGCCCAGGGTCTCCGCCCGGTGCAGGTGTGGCTACCCGATACGCGCTCCCCCGAGTTTGCCGCGGAAGCTTCCCGACAGTCGCGACGTGTTGGGTCAAGCCGATACGCGGCCACGGACCAAGCCTTCATCGATGCGATCTCGACCGGGGACGAAGAGTGAAGCGCGGGGACGTTTGGACTGCAGCCGGCGGCGCTGACTACGCGGGCAAACCGCGTCCGATCGTCATCGTGCAGGATGATCGCTTCGATGCAACCAGGTCAGTGACGATCTGTGCCTTCACGAGCGATCCGACGGAGGCGCCGCTCTTCCGTGTCGCCGTCGAACCAAACGAAACAAACGGCCTCAGGACGACCTCGCGGCTGATGGTCGACAAGATCAAGACGATCCCGAAGGCGAAACTGGGTACACGCATCGGAGAGCTCTCGCACACCGACATGGTGAGGGTTAACCGCGCGATGATGATCTTTCTCGGACTGGCGGGATGAGGGATGGACAATGAACTGCGTCCCGCTTCGGTTGTGACGCCCTTCCCCCCAATCGGCAATCCGGGTACCCCGCCAAACCACGACGACGCGGCCCGGTCGCCGCGTGCCCGAGTGCGATGCCCTACTCTTCAACGACGATCGAACGCGTCGACGTCGAGCGCTCGCGCAGGACGGCGAGCGCCCGGTACTCGGGAGAACCAAAGCACGCCGCGAGCTCGGCGAGGCTGTCGAACCTTATCACGACGATGCGATCCGGCGCCCAACCGCCTGCGACCGGGGTAACCCTGCTACTCCTCACCACGTACTCGCCCTTGTACCGCTCAATGACCGCCGGGACCCGGCGCATGTAGTCGTCGTAGACATCCTGGTCCTTGATCTTGATCTCGACAACCATGAACGCACTCATCGCTGACCTCTGGCGCTGTGCTCGGATCGGCGCTCAGGCCCCCGGTTCTTCGTGAATCCGACGCCGCCCCTCGATACGGCCCCTGAGAAGACAGGTCCTACTCGGGGCGAACGGGTCGGTTTCTTCCGAGACGGGCTGTTTCCGTTCGTGCCGAGTAGCGCCGTCTTTTCCGGCGCGCATCGAGGCGCGAGAGAGGTTCATGAGAACCAGGATCAGGATCGCGTCAGCGCGTCCAGCAACGCGTGCATGACCGCGTTGATGCGCAAAAACCGCCCCGCGTCCGCGACCATCGTCTCCGCCGACTGCACGTAAGGCCCCGCGACGAGATCGCCCGGGCAGTTGCCAATCAACTCCGCCGCCGACGCCGGCGTCGTCTCGAGGTGAAACTGCAAGCCCACCACGCGGTCGTCGAGACTGAACGCCTGATGCTCACAGGCCTCGCTGCGCGCGACATGGACCGCTCCCGCCGGCAGGTCGAAGGTGTCGCCGTGCCAGTGAAAAACCGGGGCCGGAGTCTGCGAACCGCGAGCGATCGGCGCCAGGGACCGGCCCGTCCGCGTACTTGCCCCCTCCGAAGCGAGCTCGATCGGGAACCAGCCGATTTCCCGGTGAGGGTTGCGGGAGACGCGGGCACCGAGGACATCGGCGATCAACTGCGCTCCGAGACAGACACCGAGAACGCGCTTGCCGGCCCCGATGGCCGCGGCAATCGCTCGTTTCTCGTCGACGAGCCACGGATACTCCCCCTCGTCGTACACGCCCATCGGGCCGCCCATCACGATCAGCCAGTCGTACGCCTCCGGCGACGGCGCCGCCCCACCGCCGTACCAGGGCGTCGCGGTCACCACATGGCCGCGCACCGCGGCCCAGTCGGCAATACTGCCCAGACCTTCGAATGGGACATGGAAGAACGAGTGTATGCGCATAGGACGACGTGTTAGGCGGTCACGGGATCAAGTTCCAGATGCTCCACCAGCGCTCGGTGCGCCGGGTTCGGCAGCGGACAGTCGTCGCCGGCTGGACCCGGACAAACTTCGCGCAACGCCTCGATGCGCGTTGCCGCTGCCACCACAACGTCCGATGGCAGCGTCCCGTCCAGCACGGCGCGCTCGACAGCCGCAAAGACCTCGCCGCCGCGTGCCAGATGCTCGCACACCAGCAGCATATCGGCGCCGGCACGCAGACTCGCCACCGCCGCGGCGCCGATATCCTGTTGCCCCGCGATCGCGCGCATCTCCAGGTCGTCGCTCGCAATCACGCCGCCGAAGCCCAACTCGCCGCGTAACAGCTCGGACAGGATGGCGCGCGACACCGTCGCGGGACGATCCGGGTCGAGCGCCGGAAAGACCACGTGCGCGGTCATGATCATCGGGATCTCCGCCGCCACGGCGGCGCGAAACGGAACCAGTTCGGTCCGCTCCAGCTCGGCACGCGAGCGCTGGACCCACGGCAGTTCGCGGTGCGAATCCACCGCCGTGTCGCCGTGACCCGGGAAGTGCTTCCCGCACGGAATCACGCCGGCGTCCCGCAAGCCACGCATCAGCGCGACGCCGAGTGAAGCCACCACCTGCGGGTCGGAAGACAGCGCCCGGTCGCCGATGACCGGGTTGGCCGGATTCGAGTGCACGTCGAGCACCGGGGCGAAGTTCAGATCGATGCCGGCCGCCGCCAGCTCGCGCCCCATGGCGAGGCCCACGCTGTACGCGAGTTCGGGATCGCCGCGACGGCCCAGTGCCGCCGCCGGGGGAAAACGGGTGAACGGATCATTGAGGCGTTGCACGCGCCCGCCCTCGTGGTCGACGGCAACCAGGGGCCGGCTGGGCAAGGCGTGCAGTTCGGCGGTCAGCGCGCGAAGCTGATCCACCGACTCGAAGTTGCGACGGAACAGTACGACGGTACCGGCGCAAAGCGCCACCAACTGCTCCCGCGTCGAGACCTCGATCGACGGCCCCGGAAGCCCGATGCAGAGCAGGCGGCCGATGGCACGGCACAGGTCGCGCGCGGTCGACAACTCCCGCGCCCGCCCTCGTCCCGCATCCGCCACGACAGACTCCTGCACCCGACGCATGGTGACGACTCTACCGAGGCCCGGCCACTCCCGGCAACCCTTGTCGCCGGACCCGACAGCGAGTAGACGACGAGTACAGACGGCTCCGCACTCCCCTGCGGCCGCGCGCGGGCGGGGTGCTCGCGGCCACGGAGACGAACCTTGACCAGGGCAGCGCGAACAGCTCCCGACTTTTCGGACCACGCACGTACGATCCTGCGCGAGCGCTATCTGCGGCGCGACGAAAACGGTGCGCTGGCGGAAGACTCGGACGGCATGCTGCAGCGGGTCGCCGTGGCCATCGCCGCACCCGCCGCCGCTTTCGGCGACGATCGCGCCTTCTGGGAGGCGCGATTCTTCGAGCGCCTCGCACGTTTCGAGTTCCTGCCGAATTCGCCCACCCTCATGAACGCCGGTCTTCCCGACGGACAACTGGCGGCCTGCTTCGTGCTGCCGGTCGAAGACGACCTCGACGCCATCTTCGGCGCGCTGGCGCGCATGGCGCGCATCCATCAGAGCGGCGGCGGCACCGGTTTTTCGTTCAGTCGCCTGCGCCCGTCCGACGACCACGTGCGCTCGACCGGCGGCCGCACGTCGGGCCCCGTTTCGTTCATGGATCTGTTCGACCGCACCACGGCGGTGATTCGCGCCGGCGGCCGCCGGCGCGGCGCCAACATGGGAGTCCTGCGGGTCGACCACCCGGACATCGAGGCCTTCGTCGCCGCCAAGCAGACCCCCGGACGGCTGGAGAACTTCAATCTATCGGTCGGCATTACCGACGCGTTCATGGCGGCGGTCGACGCCGGCAGTGCGTTTCCCTTGCGCAACCCGCGCACCGGGCGAACGGTGCGCAGCATCAACGCCAGCATGCTCTTCGAGACTATCGCCACCGCGGCATGGACCAACGGCGATCCGGGCCTCTTGTTTCTCGACGAGATCAACCGCCACAACCCGACACCCGGGCTGGGCGCCATCGAGGCTACCAACCCCTGCGGGGAGCAACCGCTGCTTCCGTACGAATCGTGCGTCCTCGCTTCCATCAACCTCGCCGCGTGTACCACCGACGAGGACATCGACTGGGAAAGGCTCGCTGCCGTCGCGCAGGACGCGGTGGTGTTCCTCGACAACGTGATCGAGGCCACCGGCCATCCTGCGGAGGAGATCCGCGCAGCGACGCTGCGGACCCGCAAGATCGGCCTCGGGGTCATGGGGCTCGCCGACGCGCTGGCGCGGCTCGGTATCCCTTACGACTGCGACGAAGCGCTGGCGCTCGGGGAAAAGCTGGCGGCCTTCATAACCCGGACAGCCCGGGCCAAGTCCAACGAACTTGGCGTTCGCCGCGGCTCTTTCCCGGCGTTTGCCGCCAGCGTGTGGCCACAGCGCGGCCACACGCACCTGCGCAACGCCACCACGACGTGCGTGGCTCCGACCGGAACGATCAGCCTGCTGGCGGGCGTTGCCAGCGGCATCGAGCCGTACTTCGCCCTGGCCGTGGCCCGGCGTGTCCTCGATGGCACCGTCCTCACGGACGTATTGCCAGCGATCGATCGCGCGCTCGACGCTCTGGGAGATGCCAGCGAGCCGGCGCGGCAACACATCCTGGCACACGGCTCGATCGGCAAACTCGCCGCTCTCCCGGCGGCTCTCCGCCGTCGCTACCCGATCGCACTCGAGATCGCACCGGAGCGCCATGTCCGTATGCAGGCCGCCTTCCAGGCGCACATGGACGCGGCGGTGTCGAAAACGGTGAATCTACCCGCCGAGGCACCCCTGTCGGCCGTCCGGGGCGTGTTCCGACTTGCACACCGCTTGCGTCTGAAAGGGATCACCGTATACCGCTACGGCACGCGCCCGGGTCAGACTCTGTCGCTCGTGCACGGCAACACGAGACACGACTGCCGGGAATGCGCGGAATGAAGCGAACGCGCAGGGAGGGAGGATGGGGATGGCGATCAGCTCGATAAATCCGGCGACAGGTGAGGTGGTGAGGCGGTTCAAGGCGGCGCCGCGCGCGGAGATCGAGCGGGCGCTCGCCGACGCCGACCGTGCCTTTCGGAGCTGGCGCGAACGTAGCATAGACGAACGCAGCCGCGTCTTGCTCCGGGCGGCCGAGGTGCTGCGGGAGCGCAAGGCCGCTTACGCCCGTCTCGTCACGCTCGAGATGGGCAAGCCCATTGCCCAGTCCGAGGCCGAGATCGAGAAGTGCGCCGAGGGATGCGAGTATTACGCCGTCGAGGCGGCGCGCATGCTTGCCGACGAGGCGGTGAAGATCGAAGGCGGGAAGAGCCTCATCGTTTTCCAGCCTCTTGGCGTCGTGCTCGCGGTGATGCCGTGGAACTTCCCCTTCTGGCAGGTGTTCCGTTTCGCCGCCCCGGCCCTGATGGCCGGCAACGTCGGCATCCTCAAACACGCCTCGAATGTACCGCAGTGTGCCCTGGCCATCGATGACGTGTTCCGCCGGTCCGGCTCCCCGCGCGGCGTGTTTCGTAATCTGTCGATCGGTGCCGGCGCGGTAAGCCAGCTCGTCGCCGATGACCGCGTGGCGGCCGTGACCCTGACCGGCAGCGAACTCGCCGGGGTCGAGGTCGCCGGAGCCGCGGGACGGCATCTTAAGAAGGTTGTGCTCGAGCTCGGCGGCGCCGACCCGTTCATCGTATTGAACGATGCCGACCTCGGCCGTGCCGCCGCGGTTGCCGCGCAGGCCCGTACGATGAACTCGGGTCAAAGCTGCATTGCCGCCAAGCGGTTCATCGTCGAGCGTGCCGTCGCGGCCGAGTTCACCGCGCGCTTCGTTGCGGCCATGGCCGCATTGCGGGTGGGCGATCCGATGGACCCGGCCACGCAGGTCGGTCCGCTGGCCCGACCCGACCTCGTCGATGAGATCGACCGACAGGTGCGGCGCTCGGTACGCATGGGAGCGCGGGTCCTGACCGGCGGGCGCCGAATAGGAAGAGTGGGCAACTTCTACGCGCCGACCGTGCTCGACCGCGTGAAGTCGGGGATGCCCGCCCACGACGAGGAGGTCTTCGGGCCCGTCGGCGCCGTCATCGTCGCCCGCAACGAAGCGGACGCGGTCCGCATCGCCAATGCCTCGCGCTTCGGTCTGGGCGGTTCGGTATGGGGACGCGACCTCGATCGCTGCGCGCATGTGGCCCGTCAGCTCGAGGTCGGAACCGTCTACGTAAACGACTTCGTACGCTCGGATCGGCGCCTCCCCTTCGGCGGCGTGAAGAAGTCCGGGCACGGCCGAGAGCTTGGTGTATACGGGATCAAGGAGTTCACCAACATCAAGACCATGGTGGCGCCGTGACCCGAGTCCCATCGTTCGCCGTTTGACCGGAGGATGTCTGACGATGGGCGCGTACGTACTGGTCACCCGGGTGAATCCCGAGCAGATGGGCACCGTCGAGCGCCTGCACGAGATCGACGATCTGGTTCGCGGCCAGGTGAGCGCGCATTACCCCGGAGTCCGCTGGGTTACCAGTTACGCCTTGCTCGGGCCGTTCGACTTCCTCGATATCTTCGAGGCGCCGGACGACGCGACCGCGGCTCATGTTCGGGCCATCGTGCAGTCGTTCGGCTACGTCTCCACGGAGATGTGGACGGCTGTGCCGCGAGAGCGCCTGCGTCGTCCGGTGACGAAGGGCGGGGCACGCGGTGCGGGCGAGGCGAAAGGCGGCACCCGCGAACGTTAGCAAGAGGTTGCGAACCGCCGGCCCGGATTTCTCGATACAGCGGTCTCGGGTAAACCGAGACCGCCTCAGCCCGAACGGTTCCGGGGCTGCTATCGTCGCCGTCCTTCCGTTCGCCCCGCGGCGGCGCCGTGTCGAACGGCGCTGCCGGCGTCTTCAGCTACCTGTCAGCTCGCGCGCGCGGCCGGACGGCGCCGCGATGCCTTGCGGGTTCCTTTCGCTTTCTTGGCGACTTTGGGGGCGCGTTCGAGCTCCATGCGCAACTCGTGCACGTACTTCTCGACCTGCGCCGCGACGGCGGCCGCCCGCTTGCGCAGTTGTGCAGCGCCCGACTCGAGCTGCTTCAGGATGCCGCTGGCGGCAGCCCGCTTGCGGATGTCGGTGCGCAGGCGCTTCGCCACGGTCTCGAGTTCGCGCACCAAGGCGCCAATACGGTCACTCTGGGCTGGCTTCTTCGCTACCATGTGAACCTCCCTTTCCGGGACCGTTATACGTTACGTGGCCCCGCAGTAAACCCGTGACAACTCAAAACCGATCCGTCGCTCCTTCCGGCTCCCAACCCGGCGCCGGCCGGGCCCGCACCGGCGCAATGCGCATCCGCCCGTCGACGACGATGGCCCCCTGTCCGGGTGCCAGGACCTTCACGGGGTTAAGATCGAGTTCCAGGACCTCGGGAACCGCTGCGACAAGAGCGGACACACGCATAATCGCGGAAATCAGGGCGTCTTTGTCCCCCGGCGGTGCGCCGCGATAGCCGTCGAGGAGCTTGCGGGCCCGCAAGCGGTCGAGCATCTCGGCGGCGTCGACGTCGGTGACCGGGGTCAAACGAAACGACACGTCGCGCACCAGCTCGACGAGCACACCGCCGAGACCGCAGACGAGCAAGGGACCGAAGGTCGGGTCGGTGGTCACGCCGACGAGCGCTTCAATGCCGCCACGCACCTCGCGTTGGAGCAGCACGCCCTCGAGCGGCAAACCGGCGGCGATCATACGCGCATCGAGCGCGGCCACCGCGTCGCGCACTTCAGCGGCCGATTCGAGCCCGAGGACCACGCCACCGACATCGCTCTTATGCACCAGGCCCGGGGCCACCGCCTTGACCACCAGCGGATAGCCCAGCCACTCCGCCGCCGCGGGCGCCTCCGCCACGGTCGTCAACTGGCCCGGCGCGAAGCGGATGCCGGCGGCCCACAGCATCGTCGCCAGGTCGGCCGGGCCCACCCACACGGGACCGTCGGCGGCGGCCAGGACGCGATCCACCACCGCCCGCACGGCGGTGTACGCAAAGCGGTCGAGGCTCTGCATCGTCCCACGCGGTCGGCAGCGCCAGCGGCCGTAGCGGTGCGCGGCGGCCAGCGCGAGCGCGGCGTCTTCCGGGAACCGGTACACCGGCAGGCGCCCGCGGGCGCCGCCGTGCAGGCGATCCGGGGCCGCGCGCGCAGCGATGAAGACGGCGATGACCGGCTTGTCGGGAGGAACTCGGCCCGCCCCCGCACCCAGGGCCGCCACGACCGGCTCGATCTGCGCTTCGTCGACGGGAATGAAGATCGCCACCACCGAATCGATATTGGGATCGTCACCGACGATGGCAACGCACTTCTCGAACTGCTCCGCAGTCGCCGAAGCGATCATGTCCACCGGATTGGTCACGGCGGCCTGCGCCGGGAGGATCTCTCGCAGCCGCGCCTGCGACGCCGGCGTGAGCTCCGGAAGCGAAAGCCCGTGCGCCTCGCACGCATCGGCCACCAGGATGCCCGGTCCGCCCGCATTGGTCACCACGCCCACGCGCGGGCCGGCGGGAACCGGCTGCGTCGCCAGCAGGGCGGCAACATCGAACAACTGCTCGAGCGTGTCGGTACGAATCACGCCGGCCTGCTCGAACAGCGCGTCGACGGCAACGTCGAGGTTGGCCAGTGCCGCCGAATGGCTCGACGCCGCCCGTGTCCCGGCCGCCGACCGCCCCGACTTCACGGCCACGATCGGCTTTTGCCGCGCCACGTCGGGAGCGATACGGGCGAACTTCCGCGGGTTACCGAAGCTCTCCAGGTAAAGCACGATCACCCGCGTGTGCGGGTCTTCGGCCCAGTAACACAAGAGGTCGTTACCGGAGACGTCCGCCTTGTTGCCGACGGACACGAACGAGGACAGCCCGACGTTGAGCGAGCGCGCATAATCGAGGACGGCGAGGCCGAGCGCACCACTTTGCGAGAGCATGCCAATGTTGCCGGGCGGCGGCCACGTCGGAGCGAAGGTGGCATTGAGGGAGACCTCGGGTGCCGTGTTCAGGATACCCATGCAGTTCGGCCCGACCATGCGCATGCCGGAGCCGCGGACAAGCGACGTCAGGCGCGCTTCGGCCTCACGCCCCGCCGCCGACGTTTCCGCGAAGCCCGCGGAGATCACCACGACCCCGCGAACGCCGGCCCCGGCACAGTCCTGCACCACCGTCTCGACGGCAGCGGCCGGCACCGCGATAACGGCGAGGTCGACCGGCGCACCGATGGCCGTGACCGTCGGGTAGGCCCGCAAGCCCTCTATTTCCGTCGCGCCGGGATTGACCGGGTAAATCGGTCCGGTGAAACCGCCGGCCCGCAGGTTGGCGACCAGCCGATGGCCGATCGACCCCGGAGTCCGCGACGCGCCGATCACCGCAACCGCCCGGGGTTCCAGAATCCCGCGCACACTCCGGGAAGCCGCCATTCGGTCCCGGGTGTCGCTGGCCTGCATGAACTCCTCGGTTTCTTCGGTGGGAAACGTGACCCGCACGACACCGGCTTCGATCGACTGCCGCGCCACGAAGCCGCTGTTGGCGAACACCTCCAGCATCTGGTTGTTCTCGCCCAGCACGTCGGCCTGAAACTCGGTAATACCGTTGGCTCGCGCCAGCGGCACGAGATGTTCGAGCAGCACCGTCCCGATGCCGCGACCCTGGTGATCGTCCGCTACGGCAAACGCCACCTCGGCCCGTGACGGGGAACTCGCCTCGTCCCCACCTTCCGGCGGTTCCAGCGCCATGAAGCGCCCAACCCCGATGATTTGCTCCTCGCCGCCGATGCACAGGGTCGCCACCAGGGCGACATGACGTACGAAGTCAGGCTCGGTAAAGCGGCGCAACTCGTCCTCGGTCAGCCGCTTCTTCGCCCCGAAGAAGCGGAAGTAGACCGAGCGCTGACTCATGTGCTGGAAATGGTCGACCAGACGCCCCTTATCGTCGGGGCGAATGGCGCGGATGTTGATCGAACCCCCGTCCTTGAGGATTTCGCGTACGGCGTAAGTCCGCGCATCCATTCCCTGGTCGCTCACCATCTCACCCCAACTCCCCCCAACCCTCAAGCCCTCGATCCCACAAGCCCCCCAAAGCACACCCCGTTCCGCCCAGTCCAACACCGTCCCACCAGCGCCGCGCACCCCCACGGCAACCCTGCCTGAGAGTGCATCTTCCCAGGACTGCGAAGCAAGCGTCCGCCGCGGGGTGCCCGGCCTCGCTAGCAATGTGGGTCGACGCCGCGGGCATGTTTGCTGCTTCAGTACCTTCGTGGCTGCGCCACATTACAAACCACGCGCAGCGTGGAGGCCGTGGCCATGCAAGAGCCACTGCGCGTCATCCTGGCAGCGGAAACGGACGCGCGCGCCGAACTCGACGCGGCAGAAGGGGAGGTTCGCACCCTCGTCGCTGCCGCCGAGGATGAAGTACGCCGTAACCGTGCGGCCGCCGAGGCTGCCCGCGAAGCTATCGCCGCAGCCGCCGCCGGCGACCTGATCAAAGCCGCGCGCGCCGAAGCGGCGCGCCTGCGGCAGGAAGGCCAGACCGCCATCGCACGGATGGAGGCCACGGCCGCCGCCCATGGCGGCGCCGCCGTCGAGGCGGTGTTGGCTCTGGTCCTCGCCATCGGGGTCGGCCATGGCGACTGATCTCGCCCGCTACGCCGTCGCCAACGCCCGGGCCCGCTCTCTCCTCGGCCGTCTGATCGGCGGCCAGGGACTCGAAGCTCTCGCCGGCCAGCCATCCGCCGGCGCGGTGGTCGACGCGCTGCAACAGACGCCGTACGCGGCGGCGCTGGCCCCGGCAGGGGTAAGGGCCGAGCGTGCCCTCGCCGAGCGGGCCGCCGTCGTCGGGCGGACCCTGCTGCGCACGCTTCACGACCCGGAACGGGCGTTCCTCCATCGGTATCTCCTGCACCATGAAGTCGACAACCTCAAAGTCCTCGTACGGGGCGTGGCAGCGCGACTCCCGGCCGAGCGGCTGCGGCCGCACCTCGTCGCGCTCGACGGGGTCGGCACCCTCGATCTCGAACCTCTGCTCGCGAGCAAGGACATCCCCGACCTCGTCGACCGGCTGGCAACCAGCCCCTACGCGGGCCCGCTCCGCCAGGCCCTGCCGCAGTGGCGGACCACCGGTCCGTTTGCGCTGGAAGTCGCCATCGAACTGGACTTCTACGACCGGTTATGGGCGGCCACCGCTACCCTGACAAGCCGCGACCGGGACGCCGTACGGGGCTTGCTTGGTCCGCTTTTCGACGTTCTCAACCTGAGCTGGATCGTCCGTTACCGAGAAGCCTGCGGCCTGTCGCCCGAGGAAACGCTCGCGTACACGTTGCGCCAGGGGCGATGGCTGACCACGAGGCGGCGCCGAGAGTTGGCGACCCTCCCGGCCCGTAACTGGGACCAGCCTTTGCAGCGGACGCCTTACGCCGCCGCATTCGCGCCGGACGTGAATTTCGAGCGCCCGGCGTTGGAGCTTACCCGCATGGTGGCCGCGGCGGCGCAAAGCGCATGTGCCGGGTACCCCTTCCACCTCGGCGTACCCCTGGCGTGCGTGATGTCCTACGAGATCGAGATCCGGGACCTGCAGCGCATCCTGGCGGCGAAGGCTCTGGGCGCCGGAGGTGCGGGTGAGAGTGGTCTGGTGGCCACCGTTCGACACTGAGGCGATCGCATGTTGACACCGGAACCGATGCTCCATCTCTCGATCATGGTGCTCGACCGCGATCTCGAAGCGGCAACCCGGGCGGTGGCGACCGCCGGCGTACTGCATCTGCTCGACGTCCGGCACTCGATCCACGCGCCGTCCGCAGTCCGCCCGTACGACGTGGCCGAGCGCGTCGCGCATCTCGAAGGTCTGTCGCGAACCCTGCGGCAGGCGACCGCCTTCGTCGGCGCGGTCAGGTTCGATTCCGACGAGAGCGAGGCGCCGCCGGACGACACGGTAGCCGCGAGCGAGGTAGACGCGCGCGTCACCACGCTCGCTGCCGAAATCGACGCTCTCCGCGAGAAAATGGCGGCGGTCAATGCCGACATCGAGCGGCTGACCACGCGGCAGCGCCATCTGCGCGCGCTGGCTCCCGTCGGCGTCGCGCTCGAGACCCTGCGCAACCTGCGCTACGTGACCCTCGTTTCGGGTTTACTGCCGCAGCGCAACCTGCCGCGCCTGCGCGAAAGCCTCGCCACTATCCCGCACCTGCTCATACCCAGCAGCGCGCCGGGCCGGGACGGTCGATTGCTCATAAGCGCTGTCTGCTTGCAGCCGTCGAAGGACGTCCTCGATCGGGCCTTGCGTGGCGCCCAGCTCGAACGGGTCGAAGTGCCGGCCGATCTCGATGGCACTCCCGACGATTTACTCGGTGAAGTAACGGACGGGATCGACGCCCGGCACGCCGAGCTCGATCGGCTGGAAACGGAGCGGAGGGCGCTGGGGATGAAGCGGCGCGTGGAGTTGCGGGCCCTGGCGACCCGGGTCGAACGCGAACGGTTGTTCCTGGAGGCGCGTGGCAAGATGGGTCGTTCGGAACGCACGGCGCTACTGGCCGGCTGGGTTCCCGCCCGCCTCGCCTCTCGTCTCGAGGCCGCCGTCCGGAACGGAACGCAAGATCGCTGTGTCCTGCAGTGGAGCGCACCGGAGGCTCTGACCGCCGTGCGGCGAGGCATGGTCGGCGTGCCGATCCTGTTGCGCAACCCGTGGCTCATCCGGCCGTTCGAGCATTTGCTGCGCAATTACGGCCTGCCGCAGTACGACGAGATCGAACCCACGACGATTCTCGCAGCAACCTTCCTTCTCATGTTCGGCTTCATGTTCGGCGATGTCGGTCAGGGCGCCGTCCTGTTCGCTGTCGGTTACTTCCTGTACCGGCGTCCGGCCGGCTACCGCGACTACGCGGTCATGTTGATGGAATGCGGCGTCTCGGCGATCGTCTTCGGATTCCTTTACGGCAGCGTTTTCGGCGTCGAGCACTGGCTGCCGGCATTGTGGTTGCGGCCGATGGAGGACATGCCGGCATTGATTCGCGCCGCGGTGATCTTCGGCGCTCTGCTGCTCAGTCTCGGCTTCCTCCTCAACCTGTTCAACGCCTGGCGCCGGCGCGATCTCCGGGCGCTCTTGGAGCGTAACGGGTTGTTTGCCGCGGTGGCCTACTGGACGGCCATTGGCCTGCTCCTGCGCCGTCTGATCGGCGGACCGGATGCGGTCACTCTCGGAACCGCGCTGATCTGGGTGTCTGTCCCGCTGGCGGCAATCTTCCTGAAGGATCCGGCGGCGGCGGTGTGGCGGGCGCGGCGGGAGGGTAAGCGGCTCGACTTCAACGAGGTGTTCGCCTCCCTCGTGCAGGCGGCGGTGGAGGTTCTGGACACGTTTATCAGCAGTGTCTCCAACACGGCCACGTTCATCCGGCTGGCCGCCTTCGCCTTGAGTCACGCCGGCCTCTTCCTGGCCGTCTTCAGTCTGGCCGACGTTGTCGGGCAGAGCGGGGCAGGAAGTGCCGGGGCGGCACTCGTCCTGGTGATCGGCAATCTGCTGATCATCGTTCTGGAGGGATTGATCGTCGCCATCCAGAGTGTGCGGCTCGAGTACTTCGAGTTTTTCAGCAAGTTCTACGGCGGCGGCGGCGAGGAGTATCGCCCCTTGCGGATCGCCGCGGTTCCGCCCGGCCCATCCCGAGCTACTAGTTGGCGAGTTCGTCGCATGGTGCGAAGAATTTCGGAATGCGGATTGCGGATTGCGGACGAGGGATTCATGAGTTCCGCAATCCGCATTCCGCAATCCGCAATGGGTTGCGGGCGAAGCCCGCGCTGAGCGGAGAGAGGAGAAAGAGCATCCATGACCATCCTCGATAACAGAACGATCGCACCTGGTGCGGCCACGCCGCGGCGGCGGATTGTATGGGCGGTACTTGCGAACCTCGCCGTCGTGGGCGGGGTGGCGCTGGTCGTCGCCCTGGTTCTCGGCAGCCTGTTCACGGTCGGCGCCGAGACTGCGCCCGCGGGCCGGGCCGGCCCGCTCGGTGACCAGGCCGTCATGTGGGGATTCATGGCCGCCGCGCTGGCCACCGGGATCGGCTCTTTGGGGGCGGCTTACGCCGTCGGACACGTCGGCGCTGCCGCCGTCGGAGCGATGGGCGAGCGACCGGAGATTGCCGGTCGGGCGCTGATCTTCGTCGGCCTGGCGGAAGGGGTCGCGATCTACGGGCTGATCGTCGCCATTATGATTCTGGGGCGGCTGGGATGACCGTACTGCAAGTCCTGGGCGACGCGGACACCGTGCTCGCCTTCGCGCTCGGCGGCGTCGCCGGCCGCATCGTCCACGCCGCGGCCGATGCCCGCGCGGCCATTGCCGAGGCGATCGACGCGATGCGCGCCGAAGAAGCGTCCGGGACGATCGTCCCGTGCCTGCTGGTGATCACCACGCGGGTGGCCGACCTGGCGCGCGACCTTGTCGATGCGGCCGTTCTCGACACCAGGGGTCCGTTGGTGATCGAGATTCCCGGCTTCGGCGACGAGCCCGGCGGCGATCCGGTCGGTCACTTCGTCGAGCGCGTACTGGGAGTCCAACTGTGAACACGATTCCCGCAACGGCCCTGGAGGCAGAAAGCCTCGCCGCGCTCATCCGCGAGCAATCGGCGGCAGAGGCGGCCGCCGTCGTGGCGCAGGGGCGGGAGCGCGCCGAACGCATTCGGGAGGCGGGAGCGCGGCAGGTCGAACGCGTCGAGCATGACGCTCGGGAGGAGGGCACCGCGCGCGGGCGCCGGGAGGCCGCACAACTCCTCGCCGCGGCGGAGACGGAGTGTCAGCGCCGTTACCTGCAAGCGCGGGAAAGGTTGATCGAGGAGAGCATCGCGCACGCCAGCGAGCGGCTCGCCGGATTAGCCACGCGACCCGACGCCGCGATCGTCGTCGAGCGCTTGATTGCCGCCGGATTGCAGATCCTTCCGCCGGGTCCCGTGCGCGTATCGATGCCGGAGGCCTACGCGGGTCTTCTCGATGCCGCTGCCCTCGACCGTCTCGGGGGCGCGCGCATCGAGATCAAGCTGCAGCCTGACTTTCCGTCGGGTGGAGGGGTAATTCTCGAAACGCCCGAGGGTCGACTGCGGTTCGACAATTCCTTCGGGGCGCGCCTTCGGCGGTTGGCAGATCGCCTCCGGCGGGCAGTTGCCGAAGCGCGGCACATCGACCAGCTCGCCGCGGTTACCAGGCCGGATTGACGACCATGACTTCTGCCCCGGAAACCTGCGGTATTGTCACCGGCGTCAATGGTCCGGTGGTCAGGGCGCGAGTCACCCCGACCCTGGGCATGGCGGAGCTGGTATGGGTCAGCGCGGCGCGGCTCGTCGGCGAAGTCATCGGGCTGCACGACGATCAGGCGACGATACAGGTCTACGAGGAAACGACCGGGTTGCGTCCCGGGGACCCGGTATACGCGGCCCGCCTGCCGTTGTTCGTAGAGCTCGGGCCGGGTCTGCTCGGCAACATCTTCGATGGCATTCAGCGTCCGCTGGAAACCCTTGCCCGCCGCGGCGGAGAATTCATTCGTCGCGGGGCCGCGGCGGCGCCGTTGGACCGCGCCCGCGCGTGGTCATTCGAACCGATGCTGCGGGCCGGGCAGGTGGTAAGTGGCGGCGAAGTGCTCGGCACCGTCCAGGAAACCGCGTTGATCGAGCATCGCGTCCTCGTGCCGCCCGACGTCAACGGCACGGTCGTGCGGGTAGCCCCGGCCGGCGACTACACGCTCGACGACCCGGTGGCCCTGGTGGCGGGGGTCGGAATGGTGCGCGACGTCTTTCTCTTTCACCGTTGGCCGGTGCGGCGCGAACGGCCGGCCCGCGCCCGCAACGCCGCGAACGTCCCGTTGCTCACCGGGCAAAGGGTAATCGACGCATTCTTCCCGCTGGCCCGGGGCGGTACGGCGGCGATTCCCGGCGGTTTCGGAACCGGCAAGACGGTCACGCAGCACAACCTGACGAAGTGGGCGCACGCCAGCATCATCGTGTACATCGGCTGCGGCGAGCGGGGGAACGAAATGACCGGGGTGCTGACCGAGTTGCCGCAACTCGAGGATCCGCGCACCGGGCGGCCGTTGCTCGAGCGCACCGTGCTGGTCGCCAACACGTCGAACATGCCGGTCGCGGCGCGGGAGGCCTCGATCTACACCGGCATCACGATCGCCGAGTACTACCGCGACATGGGTTACCACGTCGCGCTGATGGCCGACTCGACCTCGCGCTGGGCGGAAGCGCTGCGCGAGATCTCCGGTCGTCTGGAAGAAATGCCGGCGGAGGAGGGGTTTCCGGCTTACCTGGCGACGCGGCTGGCGGCGTTTTACGAGCGCGCCGGCAGCGTCACCACCCTTGCCGGCACGGAGGGTTCCGTCAGCGTGATCGGGGCGGTGTCGCCTCCCGGTGGCGACTTCACCGAGCCGGTGACGCAGCACACCAAGCGCTTCGTGCGCTGCTTCTGGGGTCTCGACAAGGAGCTGGCGAGTGCCCGCTTTTTTCCGGCGATCAATTTCCGCGATTCGTACAGCGAGTACGCCGACGACCTGGCGGAGTGGTGGCGCGCCAATGGTTTTCCCGACTGGCCGGGTTTGCGCGCGCGCGCCGTCGCGCTGCTGAACGAGGAGATCAAGCTGCAACAAATCGTCAGGCTGGTGGGCGAGGAGTCGTTGCCGGACCGCGAACGCATGGTGCTCGAGGGCGCATGGGTGTTGCGCAACGCCTTCCTGCAGCAGAACGCCTTCGACGCGATCGACCGCTACAGCTCGCCGGCGAAGCAGGTACGCATGCTGCGCGCCGTGTTCGGGTACGTCGAGCGCGGCATGGAAGTCATCGAGCGCAAGATCCCGATTTACCGGGTCAAGGAACTGGGGGTGCGCGCGCGCTTGATGCGCATGCGCTTCGAGATTCCCGACGACGCCATCGAGCGGTTCGACGAGCTGGTCGACGCGATCGACGCGGAGATGGACCGGCTCGCGACGGAGTGAGTCATGGACGCGCCCGTAACCGACCACGCCGGGCTGGAATATCGCGGGCTCCATCAGATCCGCGGGCCGCTGATCTTTCTGCGTGGGGTGCTCGGCGTCGGATACGGCGAGCTGGCGGAGATCGTGTCGCCGACCGGGCAGACGCTGCACGGACGGGTGCTCGAACTGCGGCACGATCTCGCCGTGGTCGAGGTGCTCGAGGGGACCAGCGAGCTATCGGTGGCCGAAACGCGGGTGCGCTTCCTTGGTCATCCGCTGCAAGTGCCGGTGGCGCGGGAGATGCTCGGCCGGGTCTTCGACGGTCTGGGCAGGCCGCTGGACGGCGCCCCGCCGCCGCTGGCCGAGGCGCTGCGCGACGTCAACGGCGAACCGATCAACCCGGTGCGCCGCGACTACCCGCGCGATTGCATCCAGACGGGCATTTCGACGATCGACGGCATGAACACGCTCGTGCGCGGTCAGAAGCTCCCGATCTTCTCGGGGAGCGGTTTGCCGCATGACGCGCTTGCCGCCCAGATCGTGCGGCAGGCGACGATTCCGGGAGCCGGCGAGCAGTTCGCGGTCGTGTTCGCAGCCATCGGCGTCAACCACGATGTCGCCGCGTTCTTTCAGCGCAGTATTCGGGAATGCGGCGCGCTGCGCACCAGCGTGCTGTTTCTCAATCTCGCCGACGATCCGAGCATCGAGCGGCTGGTGACGCCGCGGGCGGCTCTGACCGTCGCGGAGTTCCTCGCCTTCGATATCGGCCTGCACGTTCTCGTCGTACTGACCGACCTGACCAACTACTGCGAAGCCCTGCGCGAGGTCGCCACCGCCAAGGGCGAGGTGCCGAGCCGCAAGGGCTATCCCGGTTATCTCTACAGCGATCTGGCGTCGATCTACGAACGAGCGGGCCGTCTCAAGGGCCGGCCCGGCTCGATCACGCAGATCCCGATCCTCACGATGCCCAACGACGACATCACGCACCCGATTCCCGACCTGACCGGCTACATCACCGAGGGGCAGATCGTCCTGTCTCGCGACCTGCACGCCAGGGGTATTTATCCGCCGATCGACGTCATGCCGTCGCTATCGCGCTTGATGGAGGACGGCATTGGCGCGGCGCGGACGCGGGGAGACCACTCTCCGCTGGCCAGCCAGCTATACGCCGCCTACGCGCGCATGAAGGAGGTCGGGCGCCTCGCCAGCATCATCGGCGAGCAGGAGCTTTCGGAGGTGAACCGGCGCTATCTGCAGTTCGGCGAGAGCTTCGAGCGCCAATTCGTCGGCCAGGGTCTGACCGATAATCGTACCTTCGACCAGACCCTCGATTTGGGCTGGCACGCGTTGGCGCCGCTGCCGGACAGCGAACTCACCCGCATCGGCCGTGCCCTGTTGCAGCGGCATCGGCCGGAGGCAGCGGGCGCGAGCGAGCCGGCCCGAGTGTGAGGTGCTTGCCATGCGCCGTACCGACGTTCCAGCCACCAAGAGCAACCTGCTGCGCATGCGGGAACAGTTCGTCTTCGTGCGCAGTGGTCACCAACTGCTCGAGCAGAAACGCGAGATCCTGCTCGAAGAGCTTATGCAAATCGCGCGCGACGCCAAGCGATCGCGCCGGCAATTGACCGCCGCGCTGCAGCGCGCCTATGCGACGCTGCGCGCCGCCCTTGTAACCGACGGGCAGCCGGCCATCGAAGCCGAAGCTCTCGCTCCCGCCCCGCCCGCTACCCTGCGGGTGCGGGAACGCAGCGTCATGGGGGTCACCGTGCCGCTGCTCTCGTTCGAGGGCCCGCCGGCGGCGGTCGCTGCCGTAGCCGGGGGCATGGCGAGCCCGGGCGCAGCGCTGGTCGGACGCCGCCTCCGCGCTCTGCTACCCGCGCTGGTCCATCAGGCCGAGGTGGAAGTTTCGTGCCGCCGCCTGGCCACGGAGCTGCAGAAGACCCAGCGCAAAGTGAACGCGCTCGAACACATTTTCATCCCGGAGTACCGCGACACCATCCGGTTCATAGAGGGATCGCTGGAGGAGAAGGAACGGGAGGGACTGTTCCAGATGAAGCTGCTCAAGGGGCGCCAGATCGCGGCGTCGGAAGGGGGCGGAGATGAGTGAGTCATATCGAGTGAAACGCTTGCTCGTTCCCGTCGACGGTTCGGAGTTCTCCCGCTTCGCGGCCCAGTATGCGTTGCGTCTGGCCGCCGCGCAGCGTTCGGAAGTGATCTTCCTGCACGTCGTCGACCGCAAGGTGGTCAAGGCGCTGACCCGACGAGGAACGGTGAGCGAGAGCGCCGCCCTGCAGGAGCTGACGGAAAACGGCCGGGTGTACCTGCACGACGTGGCGCGTCTGGCCGGCGAATTGCGGGTGGACCATCGCGAAGAACTGAGTGAAGGCGACCCGGCGGTGGCGATTATCGAGAACGCCGCGCGGATGGACGTGGACCTGATCGTTATGGGACGGCGCGGACGCAGCGGGCCGCGCCGCATGCTGATGGGCAGCATAACGCAGCGGGTCATCGAATGCGGAGACCGACCGATCCTCGTGATTACCGGCCCGCCGGCGGCGGAGGGGGAGAGCGGGCGTCAGGAGAGTCCCGAGGCTTTGCCATCCTGAAGCGCGATGGCTGCGCCCTCCGTCCGAGCGTCCCCCGGGGAGTCGGAAGGATTTCCAGGCCCCACAAACGCCACGGGCCGCGATCCCTTTCGAGATCGCGGCCCGTTCGCTTCGCGGTCAGAGAGTACCCGCCGGGCGGGTGCTCGTTACGATCGATACCTCAATCGAGTCGCAGCTCCGTGCGGCGGTTCTGGGCGCGTCCGTCCGCCGTCTCATTGGAAGCCACGGGATTCGACTCGCCAAAGCCCTCGACCTTGATCCGCTTGGACGAGATACCGCCCTTGACGAGGTAATTGCGTACCGCCTCGGCGCGGCGCATCGACAGTTTCATGTTGTACGCATCCGAGCCGACGCTGTCGGTGTACCCGGCGCATATCACGCCGACGCTCTCGGGCTCGGACTTGAGCACCTTGATCGCCTCGTCGAGGACCGGGATCGCGTCGGGCCGGATGTTGGACTTGTCGAAATCGAAATGCACCGACCGCAGAACGATCTTCTTCTTCATCGGCGGCGCGGCAACCGGCGGGGGAGGAGGCGGCGGCGGTGGCGGCGGTGGAACTGCCTCTTCCGCAAACGTGTATTTCACCGAGATACCCGCGGTAGCCCACTGCGCGTCGGCCGGGCCCTGCTGATCGAGGGGGGCCGGCTTAGGACCGCCGAGATAGTAGGGGTGCGGCGACATGTAGGCCCGATTCCAGCGGCCGAAGGCACCGACGGCCCAGTTCGGCGAGAGGTTGTAATCGATACCGCCGCCCACCTGGAAGCCGGGGGCCCACTGGTTCATGCGCCCGCCCATCGCCTTATACCCACCGCCCTGCGCGCCCACGTGCAAGTCGACCAGATCGTCGAAGACGGGCAGCGAGAAGCGCGGCCCGGCGGTCAACGCCCACATCGTCGTCCACTGCGTCTCGTTCGCGATATCCTGCTGGTAATACCGGCGATTGTCGTCGTCGGGCGGCCACGCGTTGATGTGCATCTGCGTGAGCAAGCCGATGTACTTGTTGAACTGATAACCGACGAAGGGCTCGCCGGTCATACCGAGCTGTACGTGCTGCCGGAAGTTGTCGTTAGTCGGCTGTGCGATGCCGAGGTCGGCCCCCAGAAACAATCCGGGCTCTGCTGCCCGTGAGGTCGCCGCACCCATCACGAGGCACGTTAACCCTACACCGATTAATCTGCTCAGTTTGCGCATACCGTTCCTCCTTCGCTTCGTCCTCGCCGGGCCGAAACACCAGCCTCGCCGCCCCCCCTTAAAGAGCAAATTTCGATGAACTCGTACTACAAAAGCCCCCCTGCGTCCAGCCTTACATCGGGTCCGCCGGCAATAACGGCAGCGATCGCGTTAGTGCCCGGACACCAGCACTTCCTCACCGGGGCGCAAGCCACTCAGCACCTCGAAACGATCTGCCCCGGCCGGGGGTCCGAGGGTGACCAGGCGCCGGGAGGTGCGGCGCTCCGCATCGACGACGGTCACGAAAGTGAGCTGGCCGACGGTCTGCACGGCCGCTCCGGGCACGAGGACGCGCGCGCGCTGACCGGCAGGAATCACGAGGCGGCCAAACATGCCGGTGTAAACATTCTCGCCCCGCGGCAGTCCGACCTTGACCAGGAACGTGCGCGATCCGGCCTCGGCCTGCGGCACGATCTCGTCGACCACGCCGCGCAGCACTGCCCCGTCGAGGCCGATGCGCACGTCGAGGGAATCCCCCGGTTTGATGCCGACGGCCAGCGACTCGCGCACGGGGACTTCGATGCGCAAGGCCGACGGGTCGTAAAGAGCGAGGATCGGCTTGCCCGGAACGGTAGTATCGCCGGGGTCCGCGTACCGATCGACGACCCGGCCGCTGACCGGCGCGGCGATCTCGGCGTAACTCAGGGCAATGTCGGCGCCGCGCACCCCCTCCCGGGCGCGCTCGAGCTCGGCGGCCGCAATCTTGTAAGCGGCTTCAGCCTGGTCGAGTTCGCCCTGGCTGACGATCCCCTGTTTGTTCAACTGCACGGCCCGGTCGTAATCGGCCTGCCGGCTGCGGTGCGCCGCCTCCGCGGCGTCGGCCGCCCGCCGCGCCTCGAAGGCCCTGGCCTGCAAGTCGCGGTCGTCCAGCCGGATAAGGACAGCGCCCTTCTCCACCTGATCGCCGGCGCGAACGGCTATCTCGCGGATGGCGGCAAGGATGCGCGCCGACACTCCGGTCTTACGTTCCGCCTGCACGGTTCCGGCCGCCTCTTCGACGACCGGAACCGATTCCTCGACGATGGTCGCCTTTATCGCGTCGGCGGGTGCTGTCGGCACCGCGACCGCGCCGAATCCGGGGGCGATCTTGTGACCGAAGAAGCCCGACATCCACATGATCGACAGCACCATGACGGCTATGCCGATGCCCGCCTGAGCTACCTTCACCATCGTCTGCCGCGAAGCCATCGTTGCCTCCGTGCCCATTCGTGGTCACTGGGCCTGGCGGGGCACACCGTGCCCTTCCCGGTTGCGGTATACGAGGTCGTACGTGACCGGGATAACCAGGAGCGTGAATGCCGTCGACACCAGGAGTCCGAAGATCAGCGCCCACGCCAGCCCCGAGAAGATCGGGTCGAGTGTAATTGGCCAGGCCGCCAGCATTGCCGTTCCCGCCGTCAACATGATCGGACGGAACCGTACCGCTCCGCTGCCCAGCAGCGCCGCACGCAGGCTCTGCCCTTCTTTGAGCCGTTCGTGAACGAACTCGATCAGTAGCACCGCATTGCGCACCGCAATACCGGAAAGCGCAATCATGCCGATCATTGCCGTGGCGGTAAAGAACACCGGATTCGGATAGATACCGACCGGCGTCGAGGTCAGGCGGTTCAGCAGCCAGAAACCCGGCATGATACCGATGACCGTGAGCGGGATGGAGATCATCAGGATGAGGGGCATGGCGTACGATCCGGTCTGGTAGACGAGGAGTACGTAAATGCCGAGGCACGCCATACCGAAGGCGATGCCGAGGTCGCGAAAGACGTCGAGGGTGATCTGCCATTCGCCCTCGCCACTCCACACCGCCCGGGTACCGGCGGGCAGCGCCCAGGGCACCCCCCCGCCGTTGCGAAAGTAGGTGCGCCCGTCGACGTCGCGAGGCGAGGCGGCCGGCGGTGTCGCCCCGGCCGACAACTCGTCGGCCGTCACGTCGACGATCGCTTCGGCCGGCGCCCGCCCGGCAGTCTCGGCAAACACGTACGCTACCGGCTGCAGGTCCTTGTGGTAAATCGTCCGGTCCGCCCTGGTTTCGAGGAAGCGGCCCAACTCGCCGAGTTGGACGATGGGCACCGGGGCCGTACGCATCCCGCCGGCTTCGCGGACCTGGGTATAGCCGGGCCGCCCCTTGAGGTAGATCGTCCGCAGATCCTCGACGGAACTCCGCGTCGCCCGCGGCAAGCGCAGGACGATGTCGAGGGGATTGACCTCGCCCGGCGCGTGCAGCCGACTCGCGGTCATGCCGTCGAGACTGAGGCGGACGACCTGGCCGATGTCGCTCGTGGCGATGCCCGACAGTGCCGCCTTCTCTTTGTCGACCGTGAAGGTCCACTGCGGCTGCTCGGCTTCGACGCTGGTGTCGACGTCGGCCACAAACGGCTCGACGCGCAGCCGCGCCGCAAGGATTTCCGCCGCCGCCTGCAAGCGCGGGTAGGGGACGCCGTCGTCGCCGTAGATCTCCACCGCGAGCGTAGAGATAACCGGCGGCCCCGGCGGGGATTCCACGATCTTGATGTTGGCGTCCCAGGCCCGCGCCACCGGCTCGAGCAGGGAGCGCAGGCGCAGGACGATGTCATGCGACTGCGCGCTGCGCTCGCGTTTGCCCGCCAGATTGACGCGAATATCGGCCAGGTGCGGCCCGCGCCGGAGGTAGTAGTGGCGGACCAAACCATTAAAGTCGATCGCCGAGGCAACACCGCTATAGACGCTGTAGTTGGTGACCTCGGGAAGGCCGGCGACCACGCCAGCTAGCGCGCGCGCCGCGGCGTCGGTACGTTCCAGCGTAGTCCCTTCGGGCATGTCGATGACGATCTGGAACTCGTTCTTGTTGTCGAACGGAAGCATCTTGAGGGGCACCAGACGGACACCTCCCAACGAGAGTGCCGCAAGGAACAAGATCGCCATGAGCACCAGCAGCCCGACCCCCAATCGGCGGGATTCCAGCAACGGGCCCAGCAAGGCCCTGTAAGTCCGATAAGTCAGAGTGCGTTCGAGCACGTAAGGTTCACGTTGCTCTTCCCGATACACGCGGCGCAACGCGTGGTAGGTCATCCACGGCGTCACCGTGAACGCGACCACGAGGCTCATGAGCATGGCGAGCGGCACGTTGAGTGCCATGGGCCTCATGTACGGGCCCATCATGCCGGTGATGAAGAACATCGGCAGGAAGGAAACGATGACCGCCAGCGTCGCCAGGATGATCGGCGGCCGGACCTCCTGGACCGCCGTCAGGACCGCCTGCAACGGCGGTTCGAGTCGCATCTGAAAGTGCCGGTAGATGTTCTCGACGTCGACGATGGGATCGTCGACGACGAGGCCGAGCGACAGGATCAGCGCGAACAGCGTCACGCGGTTGATCGTGTAACCGAAGAGGTAATTGACAAAGAGCGTCAGCGAGAACGCAATCGGTACGGCCACGGCCACCACCAGCGCCTCCCGCCAGCCGAGCGAGAACGCGATGAGCGCGATGACGATCACCAGTGCCACAGCAAGCCCCTCGACCAACTCGTTGACCTTGTGGTTGGCAGTCTCGCCGTAGTTGCGGGTGATTTCGTATTCGACGCCGTCCGGAAACAGCACCGGAGCCAGCTCGGCAACGCGCTCGGCCACCGCGTCGGCCACCCATACGGCGTTGGTACCCTTCTTCTTCGCCACCGCGACATGCACCGCGGGCGCAAAATCGCCCCTGGCCGGACGGCCGACCGCCGCCCGATCGGCGGGACCGAAGCCGAGCCAGGTATAGGTCTGCCGCTCGTCCGGTCCGTCGACCACTCTGGCAACGTCGCGCAAGAACACCGGCGCCCCGTCGACGACGTTCACCACCGCCGACCGCAGCGACTCCGCGTCCGGAAAGAAGCCGCCGGCTTCGACCAGGTACCGCCGGTCCCCCTGGTCGAACCCGGCGCTGTCCGTTTCGCTGTTGGACACGCCGAGCGCCCAGGCTACCTCGATCGGCGAGGTGCGCCGCGCCGCCAGGGCATGGGTATCCAGCTCCAGCACAATGCGCCGGGGCGGCCCGCCGATCACCTCCGTGCGGTTGGTGTTCGGCACCGCCTGCAGACGCAGTTCGAGTTCCTCGGCGACGCGCCGCAGCGCATAGTCGTCGTAGCGTGCCGGGTCTCGGCTCCAAAGACTGACGTTGACGATCGGCACGTCGTCGATCTCGACCGGCTTCACCACCCAGCCGGTAACGTCGGCGGGCACCCGGTCGATGTTCGACTGCACTTTGTTGTAGATCTTGACCAGCGAGTCCTCGCGATTTTCACCCACGAAGAAACGCACCGTCACGATGGCAGCGCCGGCCCGCGACATCGAGTAGACGTGCTCGACGCCGTCGATCTGGTAGAGGAGCTTCTCCAGCGGCGTCGAGAGCAGACGTTCCACCTCGGTTGCGCTCAGGCCCGGCGCCGACACGAAGACATCCGCCAGCGGTACCACGATTTGCGGTTCCTCTTCGCGCGGGGTCACCCACAGGGCAGCCGCCCCGAGCAGGAGCGACACGATAACGAGCAGAATGGAAAGATTGCCGCGGAGGAAGACCTCGACGACGCGTTGCGTAAAGGATTCCTTCATCATCCGGCTCCTCGGGTCCCCAGCGTGCCGTGTAAGGCGGCCCTCGCGTTCGCAGGGTGCCTTGTACCGCGGCCGGCGTCCAGCGCCCTCCCCGCCGAGCGCGCTCGTTCCGTTCCCGAGCGGCAGGTGGAAACCCGCTTCGAGAACGCAGCTTTTTTCAGCGGCGCGCCGCCCCCGTCGCAAGCTTGAGAAGAATCCGATCCCGATTCCGTCGCCCGTTCGTCGCAGCTACGGCGCGCACTGGTGGCAGGAAACTTGCGCGTGACGTTAAGCCGGTAGTGGTGGTAAAAGCGAGGAGGAACCATGCAGGTACCTTTGCAGATCAGCTTCCGTAATATGGAGCCGTCGGCGGCCGTCGAAGCGAAAGTCCGGGAACGGGCGGCCAAGCTGGATCGGTTTCACGACCGTATTACCGGTTGCCGGGTAGTGGTGGAGGCCCCGCACAAGCACCACCACCAGGGCAAGCTCTTCCACGTCAGGATCGACCTGACCGTGCCCGGGGGCGAGTTGCTCGTCACTCGCGATCCTGCTCAGGCACACGGGCACGAGGACGTCTACGTGGCGATTCGCGACGCTTTTGCAGCCGCACGGCGTCAACTCGACCAGTACGTCGCACAGCGTCGCGGCAGCGTGAAGGCGCACGCCGAATCCCCGGTCGGCCACGTCGCCCGGCTGTTTCCCGCCGACGGTTACGGGTTCATCGCCGTCGGCGACGGCCGCGAAGTCTACTTCCACAAGAACAGCGTGCTCGGTGCGAACTTCGCGAAGCTCGCCGTCGGTACGCCGGTCACGTTCGTCGAAGAAATGGGCGATAAGGGACCTCAGGCGAGTACGGTGCGGCTCGTCGGAGCTGGCGAACCGTAAGAGCGATACGCAGCGGCGGCACAGCCTACACCTTCACGCGGGTCAGCCAAAAACAACGCGGCGGCCGTGCCAGGATCGGCACGGCCGCCGCGTTGCGGGCGAGCGCGACGGTGCGCTCAGGCGGCATGGGAGTGAGACTCGACAGCGCGCAGTTGCCGCTGGCGCCACCGCTCGAGACCTTCCCGCAAATAATCGGGGTCAAGGCCGAGGACGTGGCAAATCTCCAGGAACGAGAACGGCCCGACCTGCTCTTCGCCCATGATCCACTCCTCAGCCTCGCGGAAGATCCGTCGCTCGGACTCCCGCGTGGCCAGCAGGTTGTCCCGAAAACAATTGATGCCGTCTTCGAGCACCGCCAGCATGAGATGCCGCTCGCCGTGGGCCTGCACACCTCGCCGCGCCAAAAACTGTCCCGGCAAGATGACATCAGGCTGAAACAAACCGTTGTTTACATGCTTGCTGTTGTGACCCATCGTCACCCCCGGAATTATTTGGTCGGCGCCTGCCAGTCAGACGCCGCGGATTCTGCCTGAGCAAACCGCGGGCCACTGCCGCCGATTCAGACAGGCAATACCGTCCGGACGGATATCGCCGCTTGAGTTCCGCATTCGCGCCATCCGGAATTCCTGCGGCTGGGAACGGACCCGACCGGGCACGCGGCTCTTTCGCCCCACCTTATGTCGGCAAGGCAATCGCTAGGTGTAAATGGGTAAGTGCGTGAAGGGTGGGGGCAGGCGATGCAGACCCGGATTTTCGACGAAACGGCCCAGTCCCCGAGCCCACGTTCCGTCCGTGGCGCGCGGCGCAGCAAGGAAGTTTCGTTGAATTTTCGCTGCGGGCGTGCCGTCGAAGCCGGCATGTTCGACCCAGAGCCCGCCGAGCTAAGCCTGACCGATAACGACCTCAGTGGCCCCGCCGAGGCGGACGGCCCGCCGACCGCCGCCGGCGTGTCGGAGCTGGATGCCGAGGCGATCCTTGGCGCCACGCTCGCCGGCACGCGCCTTCTGACGGCTCGGGAAGAGGCCGACCTGACCCGCCGGATCGTCCGCGCTCGCCGACGGGTGCGCACGCTCCTGCGTCGGTATCCGCGCCTCGCCCGCCAGGCCCTCGCCGGCGCCGGACGAGGCGTCGTCCACCCGGAGGACGATTTCCGGGAGCGCGAAGCGGTCACCATCCTCGATTACGCTCACCGCCTCTTGCACGACGCGCCGCGGCGCCGGGCCCTCGGCCTGCGCCTACCGGCCATCCGGCAGTTCTGCGCCGATCTGGCCGCCGCCCTTGCCGACTATCGCAGGCCCCGCGACGAGATGATTCGCGCCAACGTACGCCTGGTCAGCGCCCTCGCACGGCGCTACCGGCATCCCACCCTCAGCTACCTCGATCTCTTCCAGGAGGGCACCGTCGGCCTGTTCCGAGCAGTGGAAAAGTACGACCCCGCCCGGGCCGTGAAGTTCAGTACTTACGCAACGTGGTGGATCTGGCAGCAACTCGGCCGCGCCGCCGATACCCAGGGCGCCTTGATACGCACTCCCGTGCACTGGAATCAGTTCCGCCGGCGCCACGCGCGCCAGGCCACCGGGCCCGACACCGACATGGCCGAGACTACGGACGAAATGGACGGCCTCGATCGCGACCGCTTCGACCAGATGGCCTACGGCTTTCGCTTCATATCGACCGATGCGCCGCTGAGCGACGATGACGACCGGCAGCTCGGTGCCCTCCTGCCTGACGAAACCGCACAGCCCGACCGGCAGGCGATGTTCACTGCCCTTCGTACCCATCTGGACCGCGCCATCGACAGCCTGCCGCCGCGGGAGCAACACATCCTCCGCCAACGCTTCGGCTTCGACACGGACGCCCGCACCCTGGACGAAATCGGCCAGCAGCTCGGCGTCAGCCGCGAGCGGATTCGTCAGTTGGAAAACCGTGCCCTCGCACGGCTAAAGACCATCTGCGCGGAAAAGGGCCTGCGGGACTACCTGAACTGAGACGGCTGCGCGCCGCCGGAAAATCAGCGCGGGTTGGTGCCCGCACCCCAATGCCCGCAACTCCCCGTTCGCCCCGAGTAGGACCCGTTTGTTCAGGGGCCGTATCGAGGGGTCACACCGGACGTGCCTCGATACGCGCCTGAACCCTTCGATACGCGGATTGAGAAGACATCGGCTACTCAGGGCGATCGGGTTGTCGAGACGGCGCTACTCGGCACGAACGGTGGCGCACCGCTCCTCGATCATCTGTAAAGTTCCTCGCGCCGTGCGCGCAAACGCGGAAATCGTGGCTCAGACGGCGCGCTGCATGCCGCTGACGGCACGCGGTCGCACAGCCGGCAAGAAGAACCCAGCGTACTTCCCGCCTTCATCCCAAACCTGCCCCTGCACATCCACGCGCCCACGGGAACTGCCGTCCGTACCCGTGAGCGTGCCGCGGTCGTCGATCATGCCACACAGCGCCCCACGGCTGTCGAAGTAGCGGCCACTCTCGTCTACCCGACCCAGGTAGGTACCCCAGCGATCGAAGTGGTAGGCAGGCTTGTCCATCCTGTTGCGCCCTCCCACACGGGAACTGTTCTCGTCCCGACCGACACGCTGCAACTTCCCGGCCACGCTGCCAGCGCAATGTCACTCGACGTTCCACGACGTCGGGCCGGGTCTCCGTTCCAACGCATCGGAATCGGACCCGGGGGCTCACCAGATTACGGGAAACGCACTGCCGGCTTATCGATCGTGTTTGGTCGGGGGAACCGCTGGGGCTGCCGTCGACTTTCAGCGCGAACCGCCTTCGAGGCCGAGCGCCGCGAGCACCCTTGCCAGGTCGGACAAGTCACCGACGACGCGGCGGTTGGGCGGAGGCAGTTCCTTTACCAAAGTTGGGGTGGCAAGCACGTTCTCGGCTTCCGCGACCTGCGGCTGCGCAAGGACATCGACGATCGACAGCTCATAGCGGCCAGTCAACTCGCGCTCGCACAGCCGTTTCAGGTCGGCGATCGCCTGCTCGGATCGCGGCGACTGACCGGTAACGTATAACTTGAGCACGATGTGCGTCATCCCCGTCCTCTCGTTCACCGGCACTGCGACCCATGGCAACCCCCACCACGACTGCGGTCGCGAGGTCGCGCTCGCAGGATATCGGGTGCCGACTCGTTCGGGAAGGTCGCCGGTCCTTCGATCTGCGCAGGCCGGGGACGCTTGCGACCCGTACCGTGGGACGCGTAAAGGACTGTAATGGCAGCAGTGCTCGTCGAAGCGCTCGTACAAACCGCCGTCTGCGACCGCCGCATCGAGGTCGTGGAACGAAAAGGCATCGGCCATCCGGACACGATTTGCGACAGTCTCGTAGAAGCGATCGCGATCGGTCTGAATCGGCTTTACCTGGATACGGTGGGCACGATCGTGCACTACAACATCGACAAGGCGCTGCTCGTGGCCGGCCAGTGCGACAAGACCTTCGGGGCCGGTACGGTGACCCGGCCCATGGAGCTGATCGTCGGCGACCGAGCGACCTTCGTCGTCGACGGACGCCACCTGCCGGTGGCCGAGGTCGCCCGCGCCGCCGTCGACGACTGGGTACGCGCGCATCTGCCTCACGTACGCGCCGGCCAGGACCTCCGCACGACCGTCGCACTGGCGCCCGGTTCGGAGGAGTTGCGCGGCATCTTCGGAGCCGGCAGCGCCGCCCCGAGCGCCAACGATACCGGCGGCGCCTGCGGCTATGCCCCCCGGACACCGACCGAAGACCTCGTTCTTGCCACGGAGCAGTTTCTCAACTCTCCGGCGTTCAAGCGCGACTTCCCGGACACGGGACAGGACGTCAAGGTCCTCGGCGAACGCACCGACGGCGCTCTGGCCATGACCGTCGCCATGCCCTTTCTCTGCCGTGCGACACCGTCCGAGACGGTGTACTTCCGTCGCAAGGCGGCCGCACTGGAAGCGCTCGCCACCCACTTCCGCGATACCCCGTTTGCAATCGAGTGGCGTCTCAACTGTCTGGACCGACCGGGCCGCGGCACCGCCGGGGCCTATCTCTGCCTGACCGGCACATCCGCCGAGGACGCCGACTCCGGGCAGGTCGGACGCGGCAACCGCGTCAACGGGTTAATCGCCTTCGCCCGGCCGGCCGGCGGCGAGGCCGCCGCCGGCAAGAACTCTGTGGCGCATACGGGGAAGATCTACAGCGTCCTCGCCTTCCGCCTCGCCGACTTACTGCATGGCGCTTGCCCCGAAACCCGCGAGGTAGCGGTCACCCTCTCGTCCCACATCGGCGATCCGGTCGATGCGCCCCGCGTCGGCGTCCAGGTCGTCCTCGTTCCGGAAGCGACCGTGGCGGACATCGAGCCGCGGGTGCATGAAATCGTGGCCGGCGAGTTGAGCGACTTGCCGGCTTTCATCGACGCCCTCAGCCGCGGCCGCTACGCCGTGTGCTAGGGGCCTGTCGGAGAAACGCCCGCTGGTGCTTCGACAAGCTCAGCACGAGCGGGCTCTGCCTTGATTGCACAGCATCTTCCGCTCGCCCTGAGCCCGTCGAAGGGCGCGGGGCCTCTCGGAGAAAGGCCCGCCGGTGCTTCGACAAGCTCAGCACGAGCGGACTCTCTGCCTTGATTGCACAGCATCTTCCGCTCGCCCTGAGCCCGTCGAAGGGCGCGGAGCCGCTTTCTCCGACAGGCTCGCCGCCGAATACGGTCGGCGGGAGCCTCGCCCTCCCGAAGTAAACTTCAACGGTCCCGAACACCCCGCGAAATGCAATTGCTTTTGGTTCGGGGCCTGCGTTACAAAATACGACTGATCTAGCCGCGCTCACCCATTCTCGCCGCGTCGCGACTCCTCATGACCGCCAAGCCGTCGTTTGTCATTACGCTCGATACCGAACCGGACAACGAGTGGGGTCGGCCGCGCGTCGCGACCACCGAAAACGCCCGTTTCGTACCGCGATTTCACGAGCTCGTGACCGGCCACGGGTTTCGTATCACCTACCTGCTTACCCTCGAAATGGCGGACGATCCCTTCCTGCGCGACTATCTGCGGCCGCGCCGGAAAGCCGGCGAATGCGAGATCGGGGCGCACCTGCATCCGTGGAACACACCGCCGCTGGTGCCCCTGACGGCGGACGACATGAAGCACCACCCTTACCCGTTCGAGTACCCGCTGGAGGTCCAGCGCGCCAAGCTCTCAACCCTCGTATCGTCCATCGAAAGGCACTACGGGGTACGGCCGGTATCGTACAAGGCGGGGCGTTGGGGTCTCGACGAGGCACATGCGGAGTTGCTCGAGGAGGCGGGGTTCCGCGTCGATACCTCCGTCTGCCCCGGCATTAACTGGGGCCCGAGCAAGGGCGATCCGCGCCGATCCGGAGGGCCGAATTTCACCGCCGCCGGGCTGCTGCCGTATCGGCTCTCCCGGGAAGATGTCTGCCGGCCGGGGACGATGCGCCTGTGGGAAGTGCCGCCGACCATCGTCTTCTACAGTGCACTGGGGCGCTATGTGCCGGCCGTCCGCACTCTCTATCATCGGTACCGTCGCGTGCGGCGCCTGTTCGACCGCAAGCGCCTGGGCGCGCAGTGGCTGCGGCCTTACCCGTACATGACCGTGGCCCGGCTGGCGCGCGTGGCCGCTCTGGCGCGCCGGGCGGGGGCCGAGGTGCTGAATCTGACGTTCCATTCGAGCGAGCTGATGCCTGGCGGTAGCCCTTACAACCGAACCCCCGAATCGATCGAGTCGCTGTACGGGCGGCTCGACGGATTCTTCAATCACCTGCGCGGCCAGGGCGTGCACGGCGCCACGTTGTCGGAGGTCGCAGACGGTCTGGACGGAGGCGCAGCCGCGGCCGCGGCGAGTTAAACGTGTGGCCATCCTTGCCTTCGATCCCGCCAACCGCGCCATGCTGGCCTTCCTCGACGCCCACGTCGCGGCCCGCGGCGCCGCCCACTGGCGCTGGAAGTACCGTCCAGGACCAGCGGACCTGCCCGCCGGGTTCGCCTGGCAGGAAGCGAACGGCGAGTTCCTCGGGTACATTGGGATGATGTGGACAACACTGGGCGCCGCGGGTTCGTCGCATCGCGCGGCGTGGTTTGTCGACTGGCACGTGTTGCCCGGCGAGCGCGCCGTGGGCGTCGGCTTTGGTCTGCTCCGCAAGGCCGAGGCTGCCGCCGGAGTGCTGCTCACCCTGCAGGGCTCGCCCGATACGCGCCAGATCCTGCCCCGTCTCGGCTGGAAGGAGTCGACGGCGCCGCGCACTTTCGTGCGACCGCTGACCGGCCGGGCCTGGGCGGCAGCGGCGATTCGCCGCGTTCCCGGCGTGCTGCGCGCGACCACCGCGGCGGCGGCGGCTCTGGCGACCCCATGGAAGCGCGTTCGTAACGTCGCGCCCGAACCCGGGGTCGACCTCGTCGCGGTCGAGCGTTTCGACACCGACCAGGATACCGTCTGGGCCGCGCGTGCGCCCGAGTTCGCACCCGCCCTGCGTCGAGACCGCGACTACCTGAACTATTTCTGCGCCGACTATCCCGCCGGCGGCTACCGCCTCGCCCTGATCCGCCAACGCGGCGTGCCGGTAGGGCATCTGATAACCCGCGTCGACGTCGACCGGCGCGGCTTGCGCCGCGGCCGCATCGTCGATCTGGTGTGGCCACGGGCGGACCGTCGACTGCTCGCCTGGCTCGTCGCCGCCGCCTGCCGGCAACTGCAGGACGACGGCGCCGACTATGCGGAGTGCCTGGCCTCGATCCCCGAGCTACGGAATGCGCTCACGGCCGGCGGGTTTCGGGCCCGCCGCCAGGTGCCGATCTGGTATCACCGGCTCCCGGCCGGTGCCGCCGATCCGGACGCGTGGTACATAACCCTACTTGACTGCGACCGCGCTTATCGATGAGGGGAAGCATGAGCGATCTGCGGAACCGGATCATCGACGTCGTCAGCGGGGTCTTCAAGCTCGCGCCGGAGGTCGTCGCCCGCGGCGTCACGCCGGATCAGGTGGAGGGCTGGGATTCCGAGAAGCACGTCGAACTGGTGGTTGCCCTCGAAGAGCGTTTCGGTTGCATGTTCGAGGCAGAAGAGGTCCCCGAGTTGACGTCGCTCGATCAGATGGAGAGCATCATCGGCCGCCATGTCTAACCAAGCAGTCCGTGACCGTACCCCGCACGTGACACCCGAGACCGTGGCCCTCGAGCGGATGCTGCTCATTCGCGCCGTCGAGGAGCGTCTGCTGGCGCTGTTCTCGGCCGGGAAGCTGTTCGGCACGACGCATACCTGCATCGGGCAGGAAACCACGGCGGTCGGTGTCGTAGGCGCGCTGGACCTGACTCGCGACATCGTCTTCTCCACGCACCGCTGCCACGGCCACTACCTGATGTACTCGAACAATCCCGAGGCGCTCATTGCCGAGATCATGGGCCGCCAGTCCGGGACCTGCGGCGGGCGCGGCGGCAGCCAGCACCTCTACGAACGCAACTTTTTCTCCAACGGCGTGCAAGGCGGGATCCTGCCGGTCGCCACCGGCGTTGCCCTCGCCGAGCAGTTCAGGGGCTCCGACGCGGTCACGGTTGCCTTTCTCGGCGACGGCACCCTCGGCGAAGGCGCCGTGTACGAGGCTCTGAACATGGCGGCCCTGTGGCGGGCCCCGGTCGTTTTCGTGCTCGAACACAACCGCTACGCGCAGTCGACACCGACCGAACGCACGACCGCGGGAGAAGTCACGGCGCGGGCGACCGCCTTCGGCATCCCCTCGGATCGCCGGCCGGCCGACGACCCGGTCGCCCTGCAGGCCCATATGCGCGAGGTGGTCGCCCGCGTACGGGCCGGGGCGGGACCGTTCTTCCAGGTGCTCGATACCTACCGGCTCGCCGCTCACAGCAAGGGCGACGACGATCGCGACCCGCAGGAAATCGCCGAGTACCGCCGGCGCGACCCGCTGCTTCGCTTGCGTACCGAGCTGGGCGAGGCGGTCGCCGCCCCGCTGGCGGAAGGCGCCGAGCGGCGTATCGACGCGGCGGTCGCCGCGGCCGAAGCGATCCCTTATGCCGGCGTCGATCCCGATGCCGACGCCGAGGCGTTCGCGGCGCGCAGCTCCGGTTCGGCTCCGGCCGCGGCCGCGTTCGCCGGCGCCGCCGACGAGCCGACGACCCTGGTCGTGCAGCACCTCAACGCCGCACTGCACACCATGATGGCCGAGAACGACGAGGTCATCCTCCTCGGTGAAGACCTGCACGATCCCTACGGCGGCGCCTTCAAAGTCAGCCGCGGCCTCTCGACCCGCTTTCCGCAGCGCGTCCTGTCCACGCCGATCAGCGAAGCCGGCTTCATCGGAATCGGTACCGGCCTCGGTTTGCGCGGCTACCGACCTGTGGTCGAAATCATGTTCGGCGACTTCCTCGCACTCGGCGCCGACCAGGTCCTCAACCACCTCGCCAAGTTCCGCTGGATGTACAACGATCGGGTCGAGACGCCGGTGGTGATCCGCACCCCCGTGGGCGGCCGCCGCGGCTATGGACCGACCCACAGTCAGAGCATCGAGAAGATGTTCCTCGGCGTACCCGGCCTGGTCGTCGTCGCCATCAGCCTCTACCACCATCCCGGCACGCTCCTGCGGCGCGCCGTACTCGAAGATCCGCGGCCGGTCCTCTTCCTCGAGCAGAAGCTCCTGTACGCCAAACGTCTCGTCCGCGAGGCACCGCCGGGCATGGTGCTCGACCTGCACGACAGCGAGCGCCACGCGCTCTACCCCACGGTCGTATGGCGACCCGCCGACGTTCCCGCGGAGGTCACCGTCGTCACTTATGGGGCAATGACCGATATCGTCGAGGAGGCCATCGCCATCGGCTTCGACGAAGACGAAGTAATCGCCGAGTACGTCGTGCCGTCGCAACTCGCGCCGTTACACCTCGCTCCCATCGTCGACTCGGTGCGCCGCACGGGGCGGTTGCTGGTGGTCGAAGAAGGGACTGCCCCGTGGGGGTTCGGTGCCGAGCTTGTCGCCCGGGTAGTCGAGTCCATGCAGGAACGCGGGCCGCGCTGCGGCCGGGTTGCCGCCCATCACCTGCCGATCCCCAACGCTCGACCGGCCGAGGATCTCGTCCTCCCCGACGCCGCGCGGGTGGTGGCCGCTATGCGAGCGCTCCGCCGATGACATCCGCCGGCCCCGCCGCCGCCTCCGGCGCCCATCCCATCCTCGTACCCCGCGAGATCGTCAACGCCGATAGCGTCTATGTCGTCCGCTGGGCCGTCGGTGACGGCACCTTCACCAAGCAGGGCACCGCCCTCTGCGACATCGAGACGTCCAAGGCAGTCATGACCCTGGAGGCCGAGCGCGACGGGTACGTTCGGCACTGCGCCGTGGTCGGCGACGAGGTGGCGGTCGGCGGCGTGCTCGGGTACCTGACTGCTGAAGCGAACGCCCCCCTGCCGGTGGCCGACGAGACGGCGAGGCCCGCGGCCGGTGCCCCGTCAAGCGTGCGGTTCAGCGGCAAAGCGCGACAGAAAATCGAAGAGCTGGGCCTCGACCTGGCCTTGTTTGCGGGCCGCGGTCTGGTGCGCGAGCAAGACGTGATCGACATCGCCGCCGCGCAGCGAGCCGGCGCCGCCACCCACCAGGACCTGCGCGGGCCGTTCAGCCTCGAACCGCTCGGCCCGATTCAGCGGCGCGTCGCCCGCGTTATGGAGCAGAGTACGACGATCCCCGTCTCGGCTTTGGAGCGTCGCGTCGATCTCGGCCCGGTACGCGAGCGGGCCCGCGCGATGGCGCAAGAAACGAAGCGGGTCGTGTCCGACGTGGACTTGCTGGTCGCAGCCGTGGCGCAGGCCTGCACCGCACACCCGCGCTTCAATGCGTTCGTGACGCCGGACTACCAGTTGCACCTTTTCGAGCACGTCAACGTCGGCGTCGCCGTCGACGTTGAGGGCGATCTATACGTCGTGGTGGTCCGCGACGCGGCGACCAAGGCACCGGCCGATATCGCCAGGGAACTGCGCGGCTTGCAGTACCTCGCGCAGCGCCGGCGGGTGGGCGTCGAACAACTGAGCGGCGGCACCATCACCGTCACCTCGATGATCGGTCGCGGGGTGCATCGTTTCCGTCCCATCCCTTACCCGCAACAGGCCGCCATCGTCGGCATCGCCGACCTCGAGCCGGGAACGACGTACGCCGCCCTGACGCTGGTGTTCGATCATCGGGTAGCCAACGGATCGCAGGCGGCCGCCTTCCTCGGCGCCATCGACGCCGCCATGCGCGGCTGAGTGGTGGTTCAGGACCTCTTCAAGCTTTATTACGAAGCCCACTTACGGCAGACTGCCCCCGATGGCGGACGGCAGCAGCCTGATACCGAAACACGGGGGATACCGCGCGCTCAAGAGCTTTCAGGTGGCGCAGTTGATCTATGACCTGACGGTTCGGTTTTGCGATCGATACGTCGGCCGGCGCAGTCGAACCCACGATCAGATGGTGCAGGCCGCGCGCAGCGGCGTACAGAACATAGCGGAGGGCAGCCAGGTCTCGGGCACGTCGAAGAAGCTGGAGCTGAAGCTGACCAACGTCGCCCGGGCCAGCCTGGAGGAGCTACGGCTCGACTACCAGGATTTCCTGCGGCAGCGAGGACTACCGCAATGGCCCCCGGACCATCCGGCGCTGCAACGCTTCAAGGCCAGGCGCTGCGCGACGCTGGACGAGGTACGGAGCTGGGTGCGGGAAGAGCGTCAGCAGTGGAGAAGAACGGAGGGGTTAAGAGATTGCAGTCCGGACTGGCACGGACCGGCACGGACCGACACGGACGCGGCGACTTCGGATCTGTGCCGATCCGTATCCGGTCCGTGCCAGTCCGTGTCTCGTCCGTGTCGGTCCACGCCACGTGACCCCTCTCCGGCCGTGCCGCCCGCTTACCCGACCCTCGCGGCCAACGCCGCGCTGTCGCTGCTGAATGTCGCTTGCCACCTGCTCGATCGACAGCTCGCCGCCCAGGCTGCCGCCTTCGAACGCGAGGGTGGTTTCACCGAACGTTTGTACCGGGCCCGCTCGGCACAGCGAGGTCCGCGCCGACCGATCTCATGATGCGCCCGCCGCGCCCGGCGCCTTCGCGAAGAACTCCGCGATGCGATCGCGCTCGGCCGCCACGTCGTTTCGCCCCGCCTCGATGAGCCGAGTGCAGTACACCGCGTCGAAAAGGAGATAACTCGCCAGCTCGGTCACCGCCTCGTCGCTACCGAGGCCGCGCAAGAGGTAGCGCACCACGGCGGGTATATGATCCGACAGTTCCGCGGCCAGTTGTTTGAAATCCTGCGAGGGGCTGATCCAGAGGACGTCGACGTACCGGAACGGCACATGACTGTCCCCCGTCGGACACCCGATCACGCTGGTGTTCACCCGCTGACTGTGCTCGACGTCGACCTCGATCGCATCCAGCATCACCGCGTCGAGTATCACGCCGGCGATCTGGGCGATCGTGGGTGGCGGCCCCAGCCCCCTGCGACGCGGCGGCGCCGATGGCCGGCCGGGTTCCCGGACGGCTATGGCCACGATGCGATCGGCGCCGAGATTGATGGCGTGACTCAACGGTGCGGTGTTGCGGATCGAACCGTCGCCAAAGTGCCGTCCATCGATCGACACGGAGGGGAAAAAGATCGGAATCGCCGCCGACGCCATCAGATGATCGACCTGAATGCGTGTCCGCTCGATCGACCACCGCCGCCGCGTCCAGAGGTCCAGGTCTGGCGCCGCGTGGACGAACAGCACCCCGTTCGAGGTGTACAGATCCGTCGCCGGGACGGCGAGCGCACGTAAGACCCGGCGTTCGACGTTGCCGTCGATCCGATTAAACGGCACCTTTGCCGACAGCAACTTGCGCAGCGGCGCCGTGTCCAGCAGCGACTTCGGCTGCACGTGACGCGTTGCCCCGCCGAATGACAGGTCCCATGCCCACCGCACGCCGATGCGCCCGAGAGAAGCGATGTCGGTCCGGAACACATGCCGCGCTTCGAGCTTGCTCCAGATCTGACCGAGCGTCCGCACGCCACGGCCGAACTGGTCCGCGTAAGCCGCCAGCATCGCGCCGTTGATGGAACCGGCACTCGATCCGACCAGGATTTCGAAAGACGAGATGTCGTCGGATACGAAGCCCTGCTCCAACAAACCCTGGAGCACCCCCATCTGATAGGCTCCCCGTGCGCCGCCGCCCGAAAGTACCAGCGCCGTGCGCGACCCGCGACGCACCCCCGTCTTCGCCGTCGCCATCGCCATCATCCTCTCGTCGTTCGCAACCCGGACTGGACCGTCTTGACGAAGTGCTCCGCTTGCTGTCAAGAACCTCTCACCACAGCCTACAAGGAGGAGTCCATGGCGGAAAGCGTTTACAAGGTGATTGAGCTCGTCGGAACAAGCTCGGAGTCATGGGAGAAGGCAGCGAAGGCCGCGGTCGAACGGGCCTCGAAATCGCTGCGCGACCTCCGCGTCGCCGAAGTCGCCGAACTCGACATGACGATCGATGACGGCAAGGTGACCACCTACCGTACCAAGGTGAAGGTGTCCTTCAAGTACGAGGGCGATTAGTTCCTCCACCGCTAGAACCGAGGCGGGGGCGGCATTGGCCGCCCCCCCGGCCTCCCTCAACTGCGAACGTCGCCTTCCCGAAGCCGCGCTGCCTCCGGATGTGCGTCGCCCGGCAGCGCGATCGGCTGCCCGGGGTCGACCCCCACCCAGCACGCCGCGGCGACTATGTACCCTAATGCGAGCGTCAGCAACGGCGCCTCCCAGGACTGCCAACGGTCCACGCCGACACCCACCAGCACCGGGCTCAACGCGCCGCCGAGGTTGCCGAACATGTTCATGGTGCCGCTGACCACCCCGGCGTGCGCACCGCCGATCTCCAGGCACACCGCCCACGCCGGCGATACTCCCAGCGCCGCCAGCCCGGCGGCCGCCGCCAGCAGGATGGCCGATACCAGCGGATCGGACGTCGCCACCGCGCCAACGATCGCCGCCGCCGCCAGGGGCAGGCCGACGAGTCCGGGCGTGCGCCGCCCCACCCGCGACCCGCGCCGCGCCGTCAACGCGTCGCTGATCCACCCCCCGGTAAACACCCCCACGGCAATCGCCAGCAACGGCAGCGCCGCCAACCACCCCGCCTGCCGCAGGTCAAACCCCCGCGCCCGCAACAGATACGTCGGCAACCACGTCAGATAGAAATACCAGCCGTAGATCGCCCCGCCGTACATCGCGCACAGCATCAGCAGCGAACGGCTGCGCACCAGCGACCGCCACGGCACGGCGTCGTGCCGTGCCACCCGTACCCCGCGCATCGGCTCGAGCAAACGGCGCTCGGCCGCGTTCACCCCCGGGTGATCGTGCGGGTCGTCCCGAAACCACCTCCACCACGCGACCGCCCACCCGATACCCACAGCGCCGAAAAGCGCAAACACGTGCGGCCACGTGACGACACTCAGAAGCGTGACAACCAGCGGCTGTGTCACCGCCCCGGTCAGCGCCCCGGTCATGATCACCGCGCCGAACACCCGGCCGCGCTGCGCCGGCGGCAACCAGCGCCCGTACACTCGGGTGGTCGCCGGGAACGTACCCGCCTCCCCCATGCCGAACAGCAGCCGGAGCATGAACAACGAGACGAACCCGGTGGCCAAGCCGGTCGCTGCCGTCATCACCGACCACCACACAACGATGCGCGTCAGCGCAACCCGTGCGCCGAACCGGTCGGCGAACCATCCGCCGGGAATCTCGAACGCCGCGTACGCGAGGGTGAAAGCGCTAAACACCAACCCCATCTGCGTGTCGCTGAGCCCGAGATCGGCCTTCATCGCCGGCGCCGCCACAGCAATGCAAACCCGGTCGAGATAGGCGATCCCGACCAGCGCCAACGTGAACGCCACCACCCCGTGGCGAACGCCCGTAGGGGTGCCCGCCGCAGCGGATGGGGACACCCCCCGCGGGGAGGTCGCCGTCACTCCGCCTGCCCCGCCTCCGGCTGTTCGGGCATCTCGCTTTCCGTAAGCGCAACGCCCCATGCCAGCCAGCCGGCCAGGAACAGGAGCAGGCCAATACCTATCAATATTTTATGGTGTCGCTTCATGACGGGACATTCAGCAGAACGGCACCGCCGGAGCAAGCCGCGCCGTGCATCCGCGGCTTGGGCACGACGACCGGTTGTAGTAAGCACCCAGACACCGCTTGCAGGAGGAACACATGAGCTACTTCGTCACGGGTGCCACGGGGTTCATCGGCCGCCATCTGGTCTCGCGCCTGCTCGCGCGTGGCGGAGACGTGTATCTTCTCGTCCGCGAAGGCTCGGCCGCGCGGCTCGACGCTCTCATCGCCGGGTGGGACCGCGAACACCCCGGGACCGCCGCTCGCGTACACAAGGTGCGCGGCGATCTGCGTGAGCCCCGGCTCGGCCTCGACGACGCACAGATCGCGGCCCTGCGCGGCAACGTCGCGCACTTCTTCCACCTCGCCGCTCTGTACGACCTCACCGCCCCGGCAGAGCAGAACGACCTCCTGAACGTCGCCGGCACGCATCACGCCGTGCAGCTCGCCAACGCTCTGCAAGCGCGCTGCCTCCATCACGTCTCCTCGGTCGCCGTCGCCGGCCAATACCGCGGTCTCTTCCGCGAGGACATGTTCGACGAAGGGCAATCCCTTCCCACCCCGTATCACCGCACTAAGTTCGAGTCCGAACGCATCGCCCGCGAGCAGGCAGCCGTACCCCTTCGCATCTACCGCCCTGCCGTTGTCATCGGCCATTCGCGCACCGGCGAAATGGACAAGATCGACGGGCCGTACTACTTCTTCAAAGCCATCCAGAGACTCCGCGCCGCGTTGCCGCCCTGGCTTCCGCTCATCGGCCCGGAGCTCGGCTACACCAACATCGTTCCGGTCGACTTCGTCGCGGATGCGATGGACCACATCGCCCACGTCGACGGACTGGACGGCCAGACGTTCCATCTCTGCCACCCGCGCGGCCAGCGCTCCGGCGAGGTCCTCAACACCTTCGCGCGCGCCGGCCATGCACCGCAAATGGCCATCCGCATCGACAAGCGGTTCACCGACGCTCTGCCGAAAGGCGTGCTGTCGATGCTCATGCAACTGCCGGCGCTGAGGGGTATGCGGCGCCGCTTCCTTGCCGACTATGGCATCCCCGAAGAAGTCGTCGGGCACGTCGGCTTCACCGCGCAGTTCGACACGCGCGACACCGAGCGGGCGCTGGCCGAAAGCGGCATCGCGGTGCCCGAACTCGACGACTACGCCGCCGCGATCTGGGACTACTGGGAACGCAAGCTCGACCCTGACCTCCACAAAGACCGGTCGCTGAGCGCGGCGGTGCGCGGCAAGACCGTACTGATCACCGGCGCGTCGTCGGGCATCGGGCGCGCGGCCGCCCTCAAGATAGCGGCGGCCGGCGGCATCCCGTTACTGGTCGCCCGCAGCGCCGACAAGCTCGAAGAAGTCCGCCGCGATATCGAAGCGCGCGGCGGTACCGCACATGTCTACACCGCCGACCTCGCGGTTTCCGAATCGATCGACGCACTGATCGCTCGTGTGCTCGCCGAGCACGCCACCGTCGACGTGCTCGTCAACAACGCCGGCCGCTCGATCCGGCGCTCGGTTAAGGTCACCCTGGACCAGGACCGGTTTCACGATTTCGAGCGCACCATGCAGCTCAACTACTTCGGCGCCATTCGCTTGATCCTCGGCCTGCTGCCCCACATGCAGGCCCGCCACGCCGGACACATCGTCAACATCTCGTCCATCGGCGTGCAGATCAACGCGCCGCGCTTTTCCGCCTATATCGCCTCGAAGGCGGCTCTCGACGCGTTCACGCGCGTGGTCTCCAGCGAGGTGCTCGGCGACCATGTCACCTTCACCACTATTCACATGCCGCTCGTGCGCACCCCGATGATCGCTCCGACCAGGCTCTACGACAGCTTCCCGGCCGCTACGCCGGAGGAGGCCGCCGACATGATCTGCGAGGCCATCCGCACGAAGCCAAAACAGATCAACACCAAAGCGGGTACCTTCGGCGAAGTCCTGTACGCCCTGGCACCCAGGCTCATGGACCAACTGCTGCACATGGCCTACAACGTCTTCCCGGAATCCGCCGCCGCGAAGGGTCAGGCCGACCCCGCGGAACGGGCCTCGGCCGAACAACTGGCCGTCGCCAACCTGGTGCGCGGCGTGCACTGGTAGCAGACGTCCGACCTGAGTTGCCGAACCTTCGACTTCACCTCCCGGAGGACATCTTCATGACATACGCCGTCGTCTGGCCGCGGGCCGCAAAGACAGTAGAACCCCAACCGCTCGCGGCACGGCTCGATACGCTGGCCGGCAAGAAGATCGCCTTCGTGTGGGATTACCTTTTCCGCGGCGACGAGATCTTTCCGCTCCTCGAAGCGGGACTGCGGGAGCGTTTTCCCGGCATGACGTTCTTCTCCTACGAAGAGTTCGGCTCCACACACGGCGACCAGGAGCGTCAGGTGCTCGCCGAATTGCCCGCCAAGCTCGCCCGGCTCGGAGCGCACGCGATAATCTCCGGCATGGGTTGTTGAGGAAGCTGTACGCCCGCCGTGCTGCGGGCCAGCGCAACTGCGGAGCTCGCCGGCTACCCGACCGTCTCGCTCGTGTGCGAAGGATTCCTCGGCCAGGCTGCCAGCACCGCCACCGGCCTCGGCCTGCCCAACCTCCCGATCGCCAGAGTTCCCGGCCACGTCGACACGCAGAGCGTGGAAGTCCTTGCTCGCAACGTCGTGGATGTCACCCTGCCGGCAGTCATCGAAAACCTGACCCGGGCAGCGGCCACCGCTGGCGTAGCCCCGGAACCCGATCCGCTGGACATAGTTTTCGAGGGCACCTTCGAGGAGGTTAACCGACTCTTCTGCGAGCAACGCTGGTCCGACGGCCTGCCGATCGTACCGCCGACGCAAGACAAGATTGCCGCCTTCCTCGAACACACCGATCTCTCCCCCGATCACGTCATCGGTTCGGTGCTGCCGGACAACCGCGCGGCGACCGTGTGGAACGTCGCCGTCAACGGTGTCATGGCCGGTTGCAGGCCCGCATACATGCCGATTCTCGTCGCCCTCGCCGAGGCCATGGTCGACCCCGGCTACGGCGTCGAACACAGCGGCAACACGCCCGGCTCGGAAACCCTCATCGTCCTGAACGGCCCGATCGTACGCGAACTCGGGTTTAACCATGAGCAGGGAGCGCTGCGCGACGGCTTTCAGTCAAACACCACTGTCGGCCGCTTCTGGCGCCTCTATTTGCGCAACGTCGCCGGATTCCTGCTGCACGAGAACGACAAGGGTACGTACGGCAACACCTGGCGCGTCGTGCTGGCGGAAAACGAGTCGGTGCTCGAACGGATCGGGTGGCCCAACATCGCCGGCGATCAGGGCCTGCCGCCGGGAACGGACGCCGTCACGGTCGCGCGCTACACCGGCGGCGATGTCGTCCTGTCGGTGTTCGGCGACACGCCCGAGCGCATGGCGCCATACCTCGCCGACGCCCTCACCCGGATGACCGCGTGGCAGGTGTGCTTCACGGTCGGACAGGGTTCACTGCGCCCGCTCCTGCTGCTGACCCCGGTCCTGGCAGAAACCATCGCCAACGGCGGCTGGAGTAAGGCCGATCTCAAACGCCGCCTGTGGGAGCTCGCGCGCATGCCGGCGTGGAAGTTCGAGCGCTACCTGGGCGAGTGGACGAACATCGTCCCGGGACGGCGAACGCTGCAGGACGTCGCCAATCTCGGCATGGCGCCGCGGGCGCTGTTCGCGGCGTCCACCGACCCCGACCGTCTCGTACCCATCACGCAACGGCCCGAGGACCTTATGATCGCAGTCACCGGCGATCCACTCCGCACCAACGCCTACGTCTTTGCCCACAACGGCATGCTCGGGTTCCCGACGACGAAGGCGATTCGCCGCCGGCGCTGACTGCCGTACACGCCAATGGGCGTGGCGCCTACGGCTGCTCCGGTTCGGGCGAGGTGGCCTGCGGATTCTCACGGTCGGATGCCCACCGCGCGGGATTGTCGAGGATGTATCGCCGTATACGGTTCAGCGATTCCTCGTTGCGAATGATGTGTTCGTAGTAGTTGCGCTGCCACAACCGTCCCGCGAACGCCGGCCACCCGGATTGTTTGACCGCGTCCGCATACCGTCTGGTGGTCATGGTCTTGAACCGATGCACCACGTCCCCCAACGACATCGTAGGGGCAGGCCCCCGTGCCTGCCCCGCATCGCGCCCGTCCGGGCGACCACGGGGGGTCGCCCCTACCGCATCGTCACGCCCATCCGGGCGACCACGGGGGGTCGCCCCTACCGCATCGCGCCCGTCCGGGCGACCACGGGGGGTCGCCCCTACCGCATCGCGCCCATCCGGGCGACCACGGGGGGTCGCCCCTACCGCATCGTCGCGCCCATCCGGGCGACCACGGGGGGTCGCCCGTACGAGGACGATGATGCCGTGGACATGATTGGGCATGACAACGAATTCGTCGGTTTCCACGCCGCGATAGAATGTCGGCATGTCATTCCATACCGATTGGATCAACCGTCCCGCGTCGTTCAACCGCATGTCCCCATTCACCACGTCACCGAATAGGAAGGCGCGGTTCTGCGTGCAGATGGTAATGAAATAGCCCCCCTGCTGTTGGTAATCGTATCCCTTCAGGCGGATGGATCGCCGGCGATCGCCCTCCGGGCCGCCCGTCATAGCGCGCCTCATTCATGTCGGGGCACGGCGCCGCCGGGACCCGACCCCGTTCTTGCAGCAGGGATTTGCGCCCGGCCGACGCTTCTCGGCTTCCCGCTAGTGGCGCGTATGCGCCTCGGCGTCGCGGCAGTCCCAGACAGTGCGTTCCCAGTTCGAGATCACGCCGTTGTCGCCGCAGACCAGACAGGCCCAGTGGATACGGTGCGACTCGGGGTCGATGAACGCCTCCACCTCTCCAGCGCAGGGCCGGCGGTTCGGCCGGCGACGGCACGGCACGCCGAGCGGATCGTCGGGCGGCACGCTTGTCACGGCGACGATGATAGCGCCGAGGTGATCGGCAAGTTTACGCGCCGGCCCGGGTAGCTCGGGGTGCAGCCGACCCGCCTCCAAGAAGTGATTGATGTTGGTAATCCACGTGTCGGGCATGGCACCGCGATGTCTAACACACCCCCACACGGCGACAAGTCCAATTGCCGACCCGATGCGGCGTCCCCGGCTCCGCGCCGTTCGAACCCGTGACTTCCGACCGGGAACTCAGGGCCCTGGCCATCTCCCTCACCCGCGGGCCGGCACGATCCCGTGCGCGATCAAGCTGTGCCCGGTATCGACGACCGACTCGTGCAAAGGACGCATCGACCAACCCAGCTCGCGCTGGGCCTTCGCGGAGCTCACCGCCTCCTCGCGATCGACGTAATCGAGCGCCAAACGAACCGTCTTGTCGAACCGCGCAATGATCCACATGAGCCAGTACGGCAAACGGCCGGTTGGAACACGATAGCCCTGCGGATTGAACTCGGCCGCAAGCACCTTCGCCATGTCCTCGATCCACACATGGTCGCCGGCGCAGATGTACCGGTTGCCCGCCGCATGCGGCTGCTCCATGGCCAGCCGGTGCGCGATGGCGATGTCGCGCACGTCTACCGGCGCGAAGCCGATGTGCGGACAGGCCGGCATCTCCCGCCGCAGCAGCTTGCGGATGACCTCGTTCGACGTCCCGGCGTCGTCGTTCATCACCGGGCCCAACACGAAGCCGGGATTGATCACGGCCAGCTCGAAGCGCCGGTTCGGAGGCAGGGTCTGCACGAATGCCCAGGCGGCACGTTCCGCCAGGGTCTTGCTTTTCGGGTAAGGAGGAGAGCGATCGGGGTTGGACCAGTCCGCCTCGGTGCGAACTTTGCGTTCGCCGGGATCGTGTCCGGAAGCGACGGCGGCCACCGACGACGTGAGCACGACCCGCTTCACCGTGCCGCTCTCGGCACAGGCGCTCAGCACCCGCTTCGTGCCGTCGACCGCGGGACGGATCAAGTCCATCTCGTCCCTGGGCGCGGCGGGCGGGAACGGCGAGGCGACGTGTTGAACGTAGGTGCACCCCGCCACCGCGTCCTTCCATCCGGCATCGCTGCCGAGATCGGCCTCCACAAGGTCGAGCGAACCGCCGGTACGTTCCGCCAGCGTGCGCAGATGCGCCGTCTTCTCGGGAGCGTTCAGGTTACGCACGGTGCCCCGCACCCTGTAGCCGTGCTCGATCAACTCGCGTACGCAGTGCCCGGCGATGAAACCGGAGGCTCCTGTAACCAGGACCAGACTGTCGTTAGCTGCGCTCGTCATCGTCAAGCTCTCCTCTTCCGTGCCGTTCCCAACCGAGTGCCACGGTCTCGATCACCCGGAGCGCGGCATCGCTTCCGTCGTCGTCGCCTTTCTCGAAGTCGCCGGCCACCACTCCCATCGTGTTGGTGATGTGCGCGAAGCAGATCACAGGCTTGCGCCTGGCGTGGGCAAAGGCGTACAGCGACGCCGCCTCCATCTCCACCGCCAGTACGCCCTCGGCCCGCGCGGCGGCGATCGCCAGGTCGGTCTCCCGGTACGGCGCGTCGGTGGTCCAAGCCGCCCCGCGAGTCACCGGCGGCGTACAGCGTTTGACGGCCCCGGCGAGACGCGCCGATACTTCCGGCAGCAGTTCCACATAGCGCGCCGCGGGCAGGTAGTGGTGGCTCGTGCCCTCGTCGCGCAGCGCCTTATCGATCAGGACGAAATACGGGGGTTCGCGTACCGGCAGGATCCGGCCCGCCGAAGTGACGCTGATGAGCAGTTCGCAACCCGAAACGAACATCTGCTCGGCCAGCAGCACGGCGAACGGACCGCCGACCGCGCAGCCGATGATGCCGAACGCCAGCCCCCCGCGTTCGAACCGGTACATCGTGGTGTGATAGCACGCCCACGCCGGATCGCGCGTCGCCTCGCCGCGGCGCAGAAGATGCGCGACGATGTCGCCGTCGGGGTCGAGTACGCAATGCCGCGGGATCGTTCCTTCGGGTAACCCCTTCTGCCGGCGCGTCTCGCGCATGAGGTTCTCCGGCTGAAACACCGCCGCGCGGCGGAAGTGCTTGTTCTCGAACAACGGCGATCCGGCTTCCATTTGACGCGCTCTCCTACCCTGAATCCGCCCCGCACGGAGGCTGTACCGCGGAGTTAACATGCGCGGCGCCGGCGGGGTAGACTGCCCGGGAAAACCGGGAGAAGGTAACGGGGACCGGGCCCGGAGACTTTCGTCCGATCGGGGTGAACCGCAGATCGAGCGTTGCCACCGCAAACGGAGATCGATGAGGCATGAACGACGGGAGAAGCAGGAAGCGAACGCAAATCTTGGCGCGGACAGCACGGGCCGGGGCGGCGAAACGCGGGCCGATCTATCTCGACTACAACGCGACCACGCCGTTGCTGCCGGAAGTTGTCGAGGCCATGCTCCCCTACCTGCGCCGGCACTTCGGCAATCCGTCGAGTGCCCACGCATTCGGGCGGCGGACACACGCCGCCGTCGACCAGGCAAGGGAACGCGTCGCGGCGCTGCTCGGGTGTGCCGCGGACGAGGTGTACTTCACCTCGGGCGGTACCGAAGCCAACAATCTCGCGATTCGCGGCGTGTGTGCCGCCCGCCCCGACCGGCGCCATGTGGTGACCACCGCGATCGAGCACCCCGCAACCACGGTCCCGTGCCGGTGGCTGGAGCAGCAGGGCCATCGCGTCACCTGGCTCGGCGTCGACCGGACGGGATGCGTACGGGTGGATACCGCACCGGCGGCGCTGGGCGACGACGTCGCCATCCTCACGGTCATGCACGCGAACAACGAGACGGGCGTCGTGCAGCCGGTCGGGGACCTTGCCGCGCTGGCGCGCGCGTGTGGGGCCGTCGTGCACACCGACGCGGCGCAGTCGGCCGGCAAGATCCCGGTTGACGTCGATAGTCTCGGCGTCGATCTGCTGTCGGTGGCCGGACACAAGCTCTATGCGCCAAAGGGCGTCGGCGCGCTTTATGTCCGGCGAGGCACGCCCCTGACGCCGCTGCTGCTCGGCGCGGGACACGAACGGGGCTTGCGTCCCGGCACGGAGAACGTCGCGTCGATCGTCGGCCTCGGCGTCGCGTGCGAACGTGCGCGCCGCGACCTCGACGTCCTCGGGACGCGGCTGCGGGCGTTGCGCGATCGCCTCTGGAACGAGTTGGAGGCGCGAGTGCCGGGGCTGGCACTCAACGGCCATCCTGACCGGCGGTTGCCGAATACGCTCAACGTCCGTTTTCCCGGCGTTTCCGGTCGCGCCCTGCTGGAGGCCACCCGGGAGGTGGCAGCCTCGACCGGATCGGCGTGCCACGCCGGCGGCGAGTCGGCATCGTCAATCGTTCTGGCCATGGGCGTAACGCCGCAGGATGCGCTGGGTTCCGTGCGCCTGACCCTTGGACGGTCGACGACGCAAGGCAACGTCCTGCGCGCCGCCGCCGCCCTGGGACGGAACTGGAAGTCGTTGCGCGGCGGCGGTTAAACGACCTGCTCGATGTGGCGCAAATCGAATCGAGTCGCCTGACTCTCCACAAGGAAGCGCTGAACATCGATGCGTTCCTGACCGAATGCGTCGAGCGCCACAACCGGCTCGCCGAAACGAAGCGAACGCGCGTGGAGCTCACCATGGACACGGTGGGCTACGTCCATGCCGATCCGATCCGGTTGCGCCAGGTGCTCGATAACTTGCTCTCCAATGCGGTCAAATTCTCCCCGCCCGGGAGTTTGATACGGGTGCATGCCGGAAAGCAGGACGCACTCTGGCGGGTGGCGGTGCAAGACCAGGGGCTGGGTGTCACCGAGGAAGACCGCGCGCGGCTGTTCCGCGATTTCGCTCAGTTGTCCGCAAAGCCCACCGGTGACGAGAAGAGCACCGGACTGGGGCTCGCCATCTCGCGCCGCATGGTCGAAGCCCATGGCGGTCGGATCGGCGTCGACTCGGCACCGGGTGCGGGCGCGACGTTCTGGTTCACGCTGCCGGTGTGAGAGGCCGGCAACGCGCGCGGAGCGCGCGTTCCACCTGGGGGTTCAACACGATCGGAGCGCGCGTTCGCCGCCCGCTGGTGCTTCGACAAGCTCAGCGCGGGCTACCGCCCGCATCCCAAAGCGAACAACCAGCCCGTTCGCCCCGAGTAGGAGCCCTTCCCCCGGGCT